>JBAVVQ010000187.1:0-1801 GCA_049697375.1 Rhodomicrobium sp. | reverse complement strand
AGCCAACCTCACGCAGGAAATCGCCCATTTGTTCCGCGAAGTCGTAAACAATAAAACCCTGAACGCGCAGCCGTTTAGTGAGGATCGTCCGCATTAACGTTGCGGTGCGGTCCGGACCTTCCGGAAGCGCCGTGGCGTTGTAGTTGGCGACCAGGCCGCATACTGGCACGCGGGCAAAATTGTTGAGGAGGGGCAGAACCGCATCCCAGACCGCGCCGCCCACATTCTCGAAATAGATGTCGATGCCGTTCGGGCATGCGGCCTTCAACTCCTCTTTCATATTTGGCGAGCGGTGATCGATGGAGGCGTCGAAGCCAAGCTCATCGATGAGGTAAGAGCTCTTCTCCCTGCCGCCTGCGATGCCCACAACCCGGCAGCCTCTGATCTTCGCGATCTGACCAACCGCGGAGCCGACCGGCCCAGCCGCGGCGGCGACCGCAAGCGTCTCGCCTGGCTTCGGGAGCCCGATATTTTTAAGCCCGGTATACGCGGTCATTCCCGGCATCCCGAGAACGCCAAGGGCGGTTGAGACAGGGGCGGCGCGCGGGTCGAGTTTCTGCAGATCGCCGCCGCTTGAGACCGAATAGTCCTGCCAGCCGCCAAAGGCGAGCGCCACATCGCCCACGGCAAATTCGGGATTGTTCGAAGCGATGACCTCGCTGACCGTTTGCCCGCCAAGGGGCTCGCCGATGGCGAACGGGGGAGCATAGGATTTGGCGTCGCTTATGCGGCCGCGCATATAGGGATCGAGCGACAGAAGTTTCGTTTTGAGTAAAATCTGGCCCGGGCCGATGGCTGGGATGGGCGCTTCGGCGAGCTTGAAGTTCTCTGGCGCGGGCTCGCCATGCGGCCGCGAAACAAGAACAATTTGCCGATTCTTGGCGTCGGTCATGCGCCCATCCTTTCCATGAGATGCCGATCATCCGCGACGCCAAGGCGACGCCGGGCGCGGCCAATAACGCGCCTCCGCGTACCGGCGCACCCCAGGCGCGACCGCGCGCCTGAAATGGCCACAGATATGTATTGCTCCTGATTCGGCGTCCCGGAATGACGATTAGAAATTCACCCGGTCCCCGCCTTTGAGAGCGAGAATCTCCCGCGCCTCGTCGGAGGATGCGATCTCAAGGCCGAGGCCTTCGAGGATTTTGCGCACCTGTGTGACCTGCTGTGCGTTCGACTCTGCGAGCCTGCCGGGAGCGATCCAGAGGGAGTCTTCCAGGCCGACCCGCACGTTGCCTCCCATGGACGCCGACATAGCCGCGATCCGCATTTGATTATTGCCGACGCCGAGCACCGACCAGCGGTAATCGTCGCCGAACAGGCGATCCGCGGTGCGCTTCATCATGATGACATCCTCGGGATGCGTCCCGATGCCCCCGAGAATGCCGAACACCGACTGAACGAACAGCGGCGGCTTCACCACGCCGCGGTCGAGGAAATGGCGTAGCGTATAAAGATGGCCGATGTCATAGCACTCGATCTCACACCGCGTGTTGTTTTCCGAGCAGAAAGTGAGGATGTACTCGATATCGGCCAAGGTGTTCTTGAACATGCTCTTGCGCGAGCTTTCAAGATACTGCTCTTCCCAGGCGTGTTTGAACTTGCCCTTGTAGCGCGGGATCATCGGATAGAGCCCGAAATTCATCGTGCCCATGTTGAGCGAAGCAACCTCCGGCTTGAAGGCCGCGGCCGGCCGCACGCGCTCCTCCACGCTCATCGTCGGCGCGCCGCCAGTGGTGATGTTCGCCACCACGTTGGAACGTTGCTTGATCACCTTGAGGAAGGGCTCGAAGGCTTCCGG
>JBAVVQ010000186.1:0-3011 GCA_049697375.1 Rhodomicrobium sp. | reverse complement strand
GTGACCGCGACGCAGCCCACGCAGGACGGCCCGAGCAGGAAGGACTGGCGCGGCGGCCGGAACGGGTACCAGAACATCATCCCCTCCAGCACCGGCGCCGCCAAGGCCGTTGGCCTGGTTCTCCCCGAGCTGAAAGGCAAGCTGACCGGCATGGCGTTCCGCGTTCCGACGACCGACGTCTCGGTGGTGGATCTCACATTCAGAACCGCGAAGCCTACGAGCTACAAAGAGATCTGCGCCAAGATGAAGGAAGCGAGCGAAGGCGCGATGAAGGGCATTCTCGGCTACTCGGACGAGGAAGTCGTCAGCAGCGATTTCATCCACGACGCGCACAGCAGCATCTTCGACGCAGGCGCCGGCATCGAGCTGAACGCGAACTTCTTCAAGGTTGTGAGCTGGTACGACAATGAATGGGGTTACAGCGTGCGCGTCGTCGATCTGATCAAGCTTATGGGCAAGAAGGACGGGCTGTTGTAGTAAATTCCCGCTGTCATCGGCCCCGCCGCAGTACGGATTCGCCGCGGCGGGGATGGTTGTTCAAGTCGAGCTTATCTGCGCGCCCTCCGCTCCGGCGAGCTCGACAGCAATGCCATCAGACATCGCCGCCGCCGTCCTCCCGGAAAGGCGAAGCCTTATCCGGGATCGTTACAGATCGAAGCGTCTATCTTTTTTGCGATCCCGGCTCGCGCTTCGCTTGGCCGGGATGACAATCCGTTGGCCAGAATGGCGAAGTTTGTTTAGCTACGACGGACCCTATGCGCTTCGGGCGGTTGAAGAGTGAGCGGAGCCGACGGACAGTGTGGCGCCGCCCGGTTGGAGCGAAGCGTTTGCACCGAGAAAGTGTTGCCGCAGGTTACCGGCAACATCCTCCGGGGTACGATCAAGCGCCGCTTCCCAATGCAGGCGCTCCAGATACATTGAGTCGCTGCGGTAAAACGGCGCCATGGCCGTCCGCGTAATCATCGCCAGGTTAACCCGGTCGGCGCCCTCCTTTTCGAACTCGCCGGAATATATCGCCAGATTGAAGCTGTTATACCCAATGGAGTGATACCAGGCGAGCACCCGGCTGATTCCCGACGCAAGCGCCTGAGCATCTCCTGTTGAGAGCTGTAAGAGCGTTGTGCGATCGGGTAGGACAGCGCGGACCTCGTTAAACCCGATCGGCGCGAAGGGTGTCATCCAGACAAGTGAACTATCGCGCCAAATGAAACGCTCACCACGCTTCATTTCCTCTGTTACGAGATCAACCCAGAAGCACGAGCCGTTCGCTAGGCGGTATGCCTCGACGGCGTGCTGCTGCATTCGCATCATCGAAGTTGGATAAGGATCGAGATAGACCTGACTATGAGGATGTGGAAGCGAACCGCCCGAAGGATAAAGATAATTCACGTTGTACGCACAAAACCGTGCATCGGCATCGACTTTCGCGACAGCGCGTATGTAGTCGAGGCAGGCGGTGAGGTTGTCAGCGATGAGGGCGGGGGTGAACTCAAGAATGTCGAGCCAATGCCGCGTCGTGAACACGGCGACCGCGCTGTGCTTTGAATAGGGCGCCAGATTCGGGAATAGAACGCTTTCGCCCACGCGAATGCGGCCGGCTTGTGTGATTTCAGCGGCGATCCGGGGCGTCACCTTGTCAATACGGCCGGCGCAGAACGGGCAGTTCGCATCAGGCGCCCGAAATGGGTCAAGCGCGGCCTCAGAGCCTGTCTGCAGCTTCACCCCGTCGGCAATTCGCGATGAGGCGCCGAGGAGCGGATCAAACCGAACCTGCAGCTTGCGCCGTGCGTGGCCCTCGTCAGAGGGATTTTGGAAATGCGAAAACAGGGTTTCGCAGCGAAATTGGATCGGCATTGTCAGCGCCTACACTTTACACGCGGTGCAGTACCACCCTCTTACAGGGCGCGGCAGTGGTTCGCGTCGCACCGTATCGTTCTATCGGGACACTGCCAACTCGATTGGCGCGGCGACCAGCGACAGACCCCGGCGTCGCCGTTCACGCGGTAAAAGCTGCTCCAGAAGCCGAAGTAGAGATATTGCCGCTCATACTTTTCTCCCCCAGGGCAAAGACGCCAAGTGAAATCTGTGCTTTCGTCGCCATACGCCACGCATCGCCCGGCTGCCTGCGCCGCGCTGGATAAAAAGGCTGCTGCGCACAGAGCAAGAAAAGCCGTAAGAATCCAATACTTCACTTGCGCCCCCCTCGTTGCCGTTCTTTGCAATTTGCCCGTAGGACTTAAGCAACCAAAAGCCTCGACACAACCCGGCGCCGCATATTTGGCCAAGGTCATCTTCGCGAAACGGGCAGCCGGGTTGGAGCGGGTGGTTTTGGCGGAGAAGTGATTGCGTTGACCGTGCTGGCGTCGCCCTGCCACTGCTGTGCGCGGCGAGGGCGAAAGCGAGGTGGCGGACGCCCGGTTCTCGTCCGGACGTCACCAAGTTTTAGTGGACTTCGATCCAGCGGCCTTCACGCCAGTAACCGCGGCCCTCATGTTCACGCCAGCGGTACCTTTCGTGCTCGTGCTCAGCCCATCTCCAATTGTCGGGGTGAATGGTGATCCCGAACTCAGGGCGGAAATGATGAACCTCCCTGACATGCCAGCAATCGCCTTGAGCATTGCAAGCAATTTCAGCGGATGCGCTGGATGATTGCAATGCCAGCGCGCACGCTGCCCCCAAGACTGTGGCGAAGACCCCTCTCATACGTAACCTCCAAGTGGTTGTTCAATCGGCTGAACACGCGAGCCAGACGATAAGTTTCGCGAGGCGATAATGGCGGATGGTGGCGGGAGTGAGACGATGTACCGGGTGAGGGAGCGCAGGCTTAACCTTCGCCCCATCCGATTTGCAGGTGCAAGAGTGTGGCAATGGCGGTATAACGTAGGCACAGCTCAGAGGATCCTGTCCAGCGGCTGAAATGAATTATGTCTTAGGGAGCGGAAGCATGAGTAAGCGTGATGTGGTCGTTTTGAGCGCGGCCCGTTCGGCGGTTGGAACCTTCGGCGGATCTC
>JBAVVQ010000185.1:0-16998 GCA_049697375.1 Rhodomicrobium sp. | reverse complement strand
GAGCGGGAACGGGCCAAGCCCCATATCGTGGCGCTTGCCATCGAGTCGGAAGCGGTAAATCCATGACTTGGCGGCGCTTCCCGTGACTTGCAAATAAAGCCCGGCTCCATCGGAATAGAAGCCGGGTTTGGCGATCTTCGCAACCTTAAGCGCAGCCAAACGCTCGATGATTCTTGCCATGTCTACCCATCCTCTTACCCATCCAACTTTTGCGGTTTAGCACGGACAAGGCCGAACATGCAAGAACGATGCTAGGAAAAAGACCTTGTGTAACAACAGCATGTTAGGACGTGGGCGAACGTAGGCGAACGCTAGTTCTACGGACACCCCCTCCGCCAGTTACTGCCCTGCGTTCCGCGCCCTTGCATCCTGCATCCCGCTTTCGCACATCCCCGTCATGCAATCCGATTTCAGCCTCTTCCGCGGAGCGGCCGCCCTATGAAATACTGGATCGACACCGAGTTCATCGCAAAGCCGTTCACGATCGATCTCGTCAGCATCGGCCTTGTGGCCGAGGACGGGCGGGAGTTTTATGCGGAGAGCAGCGAAGTCGACTGGTCGAAGGCGAGCCCGTGGACGCTCAAGAACGTGCGCCCTCAGCTCGAGGGTAAGGGCGTGAGCCTAGAGGAGATCGGTTACGCGCTCCGCATCTTCACCGATCACGACGAGCATCCTGTGTTCTGGGGCTATTTCCCGGCCTACGACTGGGTCGCGTTCGTGGGGCTCTTCGGCGGTCTCGATGAGTTGCCGTTCCACTATCCGCAGCTCTGCCTCGACATCAAGCAATGGGCAATCGAGCTAGGCGATCCGGAGCTACCCCACCAGAAGGAGAACCGCCACAACGCGCTCGCTGACGCTCGCTGGACGCGCGAGGCCTGGTCGTTCCTCGCAAATCTCCATTCCGAGGGCGGTGAGCGCCGCGCCGTCGGCCACAAGAACCCCGGCCAGTTCGGTGCGCCGCCAGGACAGGGGCGGCACTGAGCGCTGCACGAAGGGATCGCGGCCTGCCGGACTATATAGATGGATATCGCCGCAATTGGGCGCCCCCATCAGTCGATGTCCGCTTTCAGAACCGGGCATTTAAAACGAGTGGGGCGGACAAATGATATCCGCCCCAAGCCGCGGCGTTACGCTTGCAATTGATCCTTGAGGGGCAACGAGCGTATGCGCTTGCCGGTTGCGGCAAAGATTGCATTGCAGATCGCAGGCGCAACAGGTGGCAGGCCCGGCTCGCCGACGCCGCCAAGAGGCTGGTTCCAGTCTTCGCCGCCAACAAAGTGCACCGAGATCTCGAGTGGCGCCGCGTCGATCCGGGCGACTTGATACGTATCGAAGTTCCCTTGTTCGACCGCGCCGTTCTTGAAGGTGATCTCGCTCAGCAGCGCGAGGCTTTGGCCCATGATGAAAGCGCCTTCCATCTGAGAGCGAATGCGTTCCGGATTGACCCTTGGGCCGCAGTCCACGGCAATATCCGCCTTCGGGATTGAAAGTTCACCCTTTTCGCTGATTGCGACCTCCACCGCCACGGCGACATAGGTCACGAAGCTGTAATGCCCCGCGATGCCAAGGCCATGCCCTTTTGGCATGCTGCGGCCCCAGCCGATCGCGGAGGCGGCTGTTTCGACGACCGCCCGAAGGCGTCCCGTATCGATTGGATAGCGCGCGGGATCTTCGCCGTGATTCCATTTGTCGCTGATGCTGTAGGGATCGATCTTTCTCGCAGGCCCGATAAGTTCGAGAAGATAATCCTTGGGATCGCGGCCCGCCGCCGCAGCCAGCTCCGCTGCGAAGGACTGAATCGCAAAGGCGTGCGGAATGTTGGAGACCGAACGGAACCAGCCGATGCGGGTATGCGCTTCTGCTTCGGGATTTTCGAAACGCGCATTGGGGAGCTGGAAGGGCGTGTTCACAAAGCCTAGTCCAAGCTCAATCGGGATCTCGTTTTTGACGCCAGCCTTAAACGTCGAACCTATCGATGGCGCAACGCTACGATGCAGCCAGGCAACCGGCTTTCCGCTTGCATCGAGACCTGCCTCAAGCCGTTCCACAGAGACAGTGTGGTAGTAGGATTGCTGCAGATCGTCGTCGCGAGTCCAGGTAATCTTGACCGGCTGCCCGTCTACGGCTTGGCTCAACAGCCCTGCCTCTACGAAGTAGTCAGGCTTCGATTTCCTGCCGAACCCGCCCCCGAGAAGAGTGACATGCACGGTTACGTTTTCGGCCGGAATGCCGAGCCGCTTGGCGAGCCTGTCCCGCGCCGCCTGGGATGACCGAACGCAGCCCCAAGCCTCGCATTTGCCATCTTTGATGCGGACCACCGCGGCCGGCGCCTCCATCGGCGCCTGCGCGAGATGTGGAATGTAGTAGGAGGCCTGAACGCGTTTTGCGGCGCTAGCCATGGCCGCATCGGCATCGCCTTCGTTGCGGACCACCTTGCCGGGCCTTGCGGCAGCCTCCTCCAATTGCGCGCGATAGCTATCCGAGGAATAGGTGGCGTTCGGTCCGGCGTCCCACTCGATTTTTAACGCTTCGCGGCCTTTGATCGCGGCCCAGGTATTTCTGGCGATGACGCCAATGCCGCCGACCGGCATGAATTCCGACGGGGGCGGCGTTCCCTCGATCAGGACCACTTTCACCACGCCCGGCACCTTCATCGTTTCGGAGGCGTCGTAGGATTTGACCTTTCCTGCATAGACGGGGGGTCTGGCGACCACCCCGTAAAGCATGCCATCGACCCGTACGTCGATCCCGTACTGCGCACGGCCGGTGGTGATGTCGAAACCGTCGACAATGTCGGTTTTTCCCTTCCCGACGTAGCGGAAGTCAGAGGGATCTTTCAGCTTGATGTCGACTGGAATCGTCAGCGACGAGGCCGCCTCCGCAAGCGCGCCATAGCCGATCTTCCGTCCGGATTTTAGGTGGAGAACTTCGTGGTTGCTGGCCTTCACCTCCGCGACCGGGACACCCCATTGCGCGGCCGCGGCGCTCTCCAGCATCATCCGCGCGGCGGCGCCGATGCGCCGCATGGCAAGGAAATGATGCCTGGTTGTGCGCGACCCGTCGGTGTCCTGATTGCCGTATTTCTCTTCGTCGCCGGGCGCTTGTATTATCCTTAATTTGGACCAGTCGGCCTCCAATTCGTCGGCCACTATCAGCATGAGCCCCGTTCTCACGCCCTGACCCATCTCGGAGCGGTGACAGGTAAAGGTAACTGTTCCGTCTCCGGCAATGGCAAGGAATAGCTTTGGATCGTCGCGCAAGCCGTGCGGCATCCCTTCACCCGCGAATTTTGGGGCTTCCTCCGCTAACGCACCGAAGCGAAGGGTTGCAGCGAGAACGAGCGATGCGCCTGTTGCTCTTAAGAAAGTGCGGCGGCTGACATTGGAAATTTCCGGAATATGGGTCCCGTACATCATAGCGAGGCTCCTTTCCCGGTTGTCTTCATGGTTTCCGCGGCCTGCCTGATTGCGGCGCGAATGCGCGGATAGGTGCCGCACCGGCAGATATTGCCGTACATGGCATCGTTGATTTGTTGATCGCTGGGACTGGGCGTGTCCTTCAATAACAAGGCAGCCTGCATGATCTGACCGGCTTGACAATAGCCGCATTGCGGGACGTTCAGCGCGCGCCAAGCCATTTGTACGGGATGCATGCCGTCAGCCGAGAGACCCTCAATGGTCGTAATCGTCGCGTTTGACGCTTCGCCAAGCGTGGTCAGGCATCCTCGTACAGCTGCGCCATTGAGATGGATGGTACAGGCTCCGCACAGGCCTGCCCCACAGCCGAATTTGGCGCCGTCAGACCTAATTCGTCGCGTAGAAACCACAGAAGCGGCATGCCGGCGTCGGCGTCTGTTTTGACCTGCATTCCGTTTATCACGAATTGCATAGCTAATTCCTCCTCCAGATTTTTCGCCGGGCTGTTTTGCGGCCCCTTCTAGAAAGAGCTTCGTCGAAGTAATGATGAAAATTGTCTGATTGGTTATACTGGTCTCGCGAAGCGGCGTGCTGCCTACATGAGGTAGTCATCAAGCCGGTGGCGGCCGATTACAATCTAACAGGCCTCGATCAAATGGGGTGCATCGCTAACTTTTTCGGCCAACCGGCCTTCACAATTTGGTGCGCGTTGGTGTGACCCGCCTGGGAATCGAGGTTAGAGGTGGAGAATAGTGTGAGAAAGTGGGTTGCCTAGCCCTCGCCACGCGAAAAGCCCGCCTCGCCGTGTGACCGGGGAGGGCGGGCTCTGGGGGAGATGACGATCAACTTGCGTTTGCTGCGATCGGGCGAATGGGGGTGGCGCCGTTGGCATGATTTTCGACGGGTCTTCTCGAAGGATCGGAGGAAGAGACGGCCGCAACGCGATTGCCGCGCATCCTCGAGAGGACGTCGTCGCGCTGACCGAATGCCAGGACCTGTCCGAACGCCATCACAAGCATTTTGTCGCAGCTGGCGAGAACCGTTGGCCGGTGCGTGACGACGACGACGGTGCGCTTTTCAGCCTTGAGGTTGGCAAGCGCCCCGGCAAGCGCTCTGTCGCCCTCGTCGTCGAGGTTGGAGTTCGGCTCGTCGAGAATGACGAGGGCGGGATTGCCGTAGATGGCGCGTGCAAGGCCAACCCGCTGCCGCATTCCACCCGACAGCGCAAGTCCGCTCTCGCCGATCGGCGTGTCGTAGCCGTTCGGAAGGCGCAGGATGACGTCATGTGCGCCAGCGAGCTTAGCCGCGGCGATCACAGCTCCGTCCTCGGCCTCTCCAAGCCTTGCGATATTTTCGGCCACGGTTCCGGAGAACAACTCGATATCCTGAGGCAGATAACCGATATTTTTGCCAAGCTTGATGACGTCCCACTGCGTGTAGTCGGCGCCATCGATGCGAACGTTGCCGCCTTTCACGGGCCATACGCCTGCAAGCGCCTTGATGAGACTGGATTTGCCCGCGCCGGAAGCGCCGACGACCGCAACTGTTTCGCCTGGCTGGATGGAGAAGCTCACACCTTTCACGGTCGGCCGGTTTCCGCCAAGAGGCCAAACGACGATACCGTCAGCTTCCAGGTGTCCGGCTGGCCGTGGCAATGACATGCTGGCGCGCGGCGCGGGGGTCGACTCGAAGAGCCGCTTCAGACGGGAGTAGGCCCCCCGGCATGCGATGACTCGCTTCCATTGCGCGACGGTTTGCTCGATGGGGGCGAGAGCGCGGGCCATGACGATGGAGGCCGCCATGATCGAGCCGGACGAGATCTGCTGTTCGATGGAGAGCCACGCGCCGGCGCACAGAAGCGCCGCCTGAACCGCCATGCGGGTGAATTTTGAAACGGCGACCAATGCGGACGAGCGCTCACTTGCTTCAGCATGAAGCGCGACCACGGCGGACTGCGCGCCGGCCCAGCGGTCAAGGACGATATCTCCCATGCCAAGCCCGCGAACGGCGTCGCCATTCCTGAGCGCGGCCTGAACCATCATGCCCGCTTCGCGAGAGAGCCTGCCGGCGTGCTCAAACCTTGACTTTGTGATCTTCTCGGATACGAGCGCAAGCAAGAACAGGACGACGCCCCCGATAAGCGCAACCCATCCGAGCATCGGGTGCAGAAGGAAGCAAAGCGTGATGAAGACAGGGGTCCAGGGCAGGTCGAACAGGGTTGGCGCAAGGGCGCTCGATACGGTTTCGCGCAAGAGTTCGGCATCGCGGATGGCCTGTGCCCCAAGACGATGAGCCGGAGATAATTCCGCGCGCATCATGGCGTTGAACAAGGGGCGGCGCAGGATACCCTCGAAGCGCAATCCGGCCCGCGTGAGAACGCCTGAACGCGCATATTCCAGCACGCCGTAGAGCGCCAGAAAAACCGCAACGATGACAGTCAGCATAACGAGTGTGGTCACGCTTCGCGACGACATCACCCGGTCATAGACCTGCATGCTATAGATTGGGCTCACGAGCATGCAAACGTTAATGAACAAGCTCAGTATGAATGTCGCGGCGAGCGCCGGGAAGGAACTTCTGAGAGCGCGGTTCAGAGGGGTCTTATCGGTCTTCATTGTCTCACTCCCAATGTGTGCGGAGAGCCCTGTCAACTATCTTCACACACTTTGATCGAAAGTCCCGAATTTGACTGTTCCCCAAGATACAGCGCCCGCGCCTAACTTATTGCATCTATAATGTACAAACGCACGCTATGGAGGATCACTAAGCTATGGATACCACCGTTGAAGAGGAAATGCGAGCGAGTGATTTTCGCTTTTACGCGCGCATCGGCTATCTCGCGATTGTGATCGTCTTCGGAGGTTTCGGCGTGTTGGCGTCATACGCGCCGCTGGACAGCGCTGCTGTCGCTCAAGGCAAAGTGGCGTTGGAGACGGATCGCAAACCCGTCCAGCACCTGGAAGGTGGAATCATCGATGCGATTCTCGTCAAAGAGACCGAACGCGTGGTTGAAGGACAGGTTCTCTTTCGGCTGAGACCGACGCAGGCCAAGACGAATTCGGAAGTCCTTCAAAAGCAGCTCGACGCTGGTATCGCCACGGAGGCCCGGCTTGTGGCTGAGCAGAGCCAGGCGCCCGCAATCACCTTTCCGGCCGAAGTTCTTGCGCGCGCATCAAACCCGGAAACAGCGCAAACGCTGGCGGATCAGCAGCAATCCTTCATCGAACGCCGGCGTTCGATTGAGAACCAAGTCGAACTGCAAAAGGCGAAAATCGACCAGGCTACCCGTGATAATGTGGGGAAGGAAGCGCGTCTAAAAATTTCGCAGTCGCAATACGACAGCTACGCCCTTGAGATCGGAAGAGTTACGATCCTTGCCGACAAGGGCTTCTATCCTCAAAACAAGCTCCTCGGCTCTAAACGCGAACAGTCGAGAGTTGAGGCTGAAATCACGGCCACAAAGACCGAGATTGCCTTGAACTTGGCCCGGATCGACGAAGCTAACCTGCAAATTCGCCAAATCCACCAGCAAAGGCAGGAGCAGAATGCGGAAGCCCTTGCGAAGCAGCGCGGCCAGAATTCCGACTATCGTGAAAAGCTTGCGGTGGCCAACGACGTGCTCAATCGCGTTGACGTGCGCGCGCCCCGCGCCGGCGTGGTTCAGGGCATAAAGTTTCATGCCCTTGGCGCCGTCGTGAAGCCCGGAGACACTTTGGCCGAGGTCATTCCCATCTCCGATAATCTGGTGCTTTCCGCCAAAATCACCCCAACCGACATCAACAACGTCGCCGTTGGGCAGACAGCCGAAGTACGGTTTCCTGCCTTCGCCTACAAGCACCTGCCGGCGATCTTCGGTCAAGTTCGAACAGTGTCCGCGGATAGCCTGGTCGACGATGAAAGCCCGACCAAGCAGCACTATTACTCCGCGAAAGTCATTATCGACCAGAAAACCATCCCAGCTGAAATCGCAGGAAGTCTGGTTCCCGGGATGCCAGCCGACGTTGTTATCATCACCGGCGAGCGCACCCTGCTTCAGTACCTCCTCGGCCCGGTCATCCAGCGGCTTACGGTCGGCATGCGCGAGAAATAAGATCACGGCTGCGGCGCTCACACTCACGGGCGCCGCGTCCTTTTCAGGGGTCAGGCATCGGTGTAGGCTTCGGGCGACTGCGTCAGAATGCTGATCGGAAGATCCCGGCCTCTCGCGATCCCAATGACCTGCATCTTCGAAACGACGCCCCGCACTTCAACTTCAATCGTCTTCGCCTCGCTTTCGGTCCAGGCGACATTATCGAACACTTCCTTCGACGCCATGATCTGGAAGCCATGCGATTTGGCGAGGGCTTCGAACCGGCTGGCGACATTAACCGCATTCCCGATCACTGTGACGTCGCAGGAGGGTCCAAAGCCGATGCGCCCCAGGATGCATTGGCCCGTGTGCAATCCCATCGCGACTCTTAAAGGGTTCCCAAGCTCGGCTTCCAGTTTGGCGTTCACATGATCGAGTGCGAGATCGATGGCGCGGGCCGCGCATAAGGCGTCGCGGCAACCGGCTTGGACTCCGTTTTCCCGGCCGAAGAAGGCGAGGAGACCATCGCCCAGGAATTTGTCGATCGTGCCTCCATGCGTGATGATCGCGTTTCCAACAGCGGAAAAAAATTCATTCAAAACATAAACGACGTCGTAGGGCAGGCGGCCCTGAGCCATTCGCGTGTAGTCCCTTAGATCGACCATCATAATGGCGAGGGCTTTCTCGGCTCCGGCGGCATCGAGATCGCCTGGCGCCATATGGCTCGGCGAAAGGATCGCCTCGCGCACAAGCGGAGTCACCGTTAAAGAGCCGCGTGGCCGGATTTGGCAGGCAAGTCGAACGTCATGCTGCGCCCCGATGCTCGCCAGCGTAAAGGCTTCGGCGAATGTGGGCCGCGCGAGTTTTTTCTCGGTGCTCTCAATTCGAACACGGCAGGTGGAGCAGCGCGCTCGCCCGCCGCACGCCGCTGCATGCGGGACTTTGTGCATCCTGCTCATTTCGAGAAGCGTCGGCCCGACAGCAGTTTTTATAGTCGGTCCGCCCGCATAGGTTATGGTGATGCGCCGTGTTGTCTTGAAAGCCAGACGACGCCAGATGAAAACGCCAAACGCCAGTATTAAGGCGAACCCGAAAAACAGGCGGACGCCAAGCCGGTACTGGGCCAGCGCATCCTGCGCATCCGGGCTTGGCCAATGGGTCAACTCTTTCAGGTGCTTGAATTGTTCGGAACTTGCTGTAAGCCCGGCTATCGCCCGTCCCGAGATCATGAAGCCGCAAAGAGCCAACACCGGAACGGCAACCGCAAGAACGACGAACAAAGGCGCCGCATACCGGTACCAGCTCTTGAAGGCCAGCCACTTGTGCAGGCCTATGCAGCCATGAACCCAAACCATAATGAGAAGCAGGCTTTGCAAGAGGGCGCCCGCTGGCCACAGGCGGGAAAGTTCGTAAAGATAGGTGTCCTCGACGCCAAAAAAGACGTGCGCAACGCGGGTATTGACGATGTGAGGGAATAAGAGGAAGGGGATTGCAAGCCCAAGCCCAAGCTGTGCGAGCTCCCATGTGGAAAGGCGCAAGGTTGCGCGCGTCGCAAGTCCGTAGAGGCCAAGCGCCACATGAGTTAAAAGCGCCAACACCAGGATCGTCGTGCCAGTAAAGGAGCGGGTGACGGCCCAGCGCCACTGCTGCACCTCGTGCATGAGTTCAAGGCTTATAAGACCTGCGGCGTGGTTCAGGAAATGGGTTGCGGCGAATAAGAAAAGGATGATGCCCGATATCAGCCGAAGGAGCTGCGCAGTATCCTGCCCTCCGAGCGCGCGGTTTGCTTTAGGCCGTGTCTCGCCGGTGCGGTTCCTTACCGTTCTGCCTTCCATGGAACCTCTCCGAGCAGCAATTATTCGTCAAAAGGAAATTTAGGCTGGTAAAGCCGATTTGGGCAGGCATGATGCTCGCGATAGAGAAAAAAGCCCACCAAAACTTCGTTGCTGTGGTGATGAGCGATTGGTCTATCTAAAACTTTACGTGGAACAGGCCTGCGAGAGCCTATGCCGTAGCTGATACCTTTCCCGAAAGGCCCCAGGCCGGGACAATCTTCATAATGACTGCCACCGCCTGCCAGAAAAAGCTCACGACTTCAAGGGGCGTCCTCGGTATGATATAGATCAAAAAAGTAAAACGCTGGCGAGCCTTCGCAACCGCGATGGGAATCACCCATCTTGGGGGCGCTCATAGTGCGGTCACAGACGGCGCCGGCTGATGACTCAGCTCAAGAAACGGCGCTCTGGAGGAAAGAGTGAAGGGTCCCCAACTGACGACAGCGGAACTGCTCGCAAAACCCAGTTTTTTTGGTCCGCTTAGCCCCGAGGATCGTGAAGCCGTTTCCCTCTGCATGCGGCCTGCCGCTTTTGCTTCCGGACAAGTCATTTTCCTGAGGGATGACGCGCCGCGCGATCTCTTCCTCGTTCGCAAGGGCCGCGTCAGGCTTTCGATCCTGTCGAGCGAAGGCCGGGAGTTGTCGCTCGCGCACGCGACGGAGGGCGACGTATTCGGCGAGATTGCGCTCCTCGACGGACGCCCTCGCACAGCAAACGCGACGGCTTTGACTGAGGTGGATGCCCTGTCCCTTTCCCGAAGCGCCTTGCTGACCCTGATGGAAGCCCGGCCACGCATCGCGATGGCCGCGATCACATTCTTATGCGATCGGTTGAGAACGACGGACACGAAGATGGAGGCGATAGCGCTCTATCCCATCGAGGCGCGGCTCGCCCGGTTTCTCTTGTCAGCGATTCAGCTTCAGTCGCCGGGGACGAAGGGCAGTTCTTCCCGGCTCAGCCTCGACATGTCGCAAGGCGAACTCGCGCTCCTCCTCGGAGCCAGCAGACCGAAAGTCAACAAGGCGCTCGCGACGCTGGAGGAGGCGGAAGCCGTGCGCCGGAATGGCGCTGAATTGATTTGCGATCTTGAGATGCTCAGGGCCTACGCGGCTACGGAATAGAAGCGGCTGCGCCTGAGCGCCGCCTACGGGTTTTCAGGATGACGGAGGCTGGCGGCGCATCTCCGCCTTACGAACGACAGCCTTGGACTTTGTGGGTGCGCTCACTCGGATATCTGGAACGAGTCCACGAACCGGTCTACTTCCTGCAGGCCGTTCGGCTTCACCGACAAGGCTGAAACCATGATGACCGAGCGGGGCGTTGTCACGATGGCAATGCCGCGGCCGAAAAGCTTTTCGCCTTCGAAAGTAAAGTCGATCCGCGGCATACGCCCGCTCGCCGCCGTAATAAGATCGGTCCTTTTTTGCCCTGTCACTTCGGCGCCTATCGACTTCACGAAGGCGTCGATGTCCGCCTGAAGCTCGACCCCCAAATCGACGTTCTTCGCGTATTCTGTATAGCCGCTCAGAAAGGATGCATCGCTGTGATTGACGGAGTATACGGTCGTTTTTGAATTTGTCGAGGGGACCACCTCTCGCTCATCCGGCTTCTCGGGAAAGGCGATAGTATACCCGCCCTTGAGAGGCGAGCGAGCTTCCTCGGCGTTCAGGCCGAGCGAACCAACGACCGCGGCGGTGGCGACGAACGCCAGCCTGAAAAGAGCCTTCTGGACCATGGCTGGACGTATCTCCGAAAACGAGGGGCCGGTTTTGACAGGCTGACATCGTTAACAAATTTGCAGGCTGCGGCCAATGTGTCAGAAGGCAGGGCTTCCCAGACAAGCCGGGAAGCCCAATCTAACCCTGTTTTGCGGTCTTCGATCAAGCCGAGCGCAAAATGCTCCGCCCTGCGTAAACCGCGATATCGCCCAGTTCCTCCTCGATGCGGATGAGCTGGTTGTATTTCGCGATGCGGTCGGATCGCGAGAGCGAGCCTGTCTTGATCTGGCCCGCATTCGTGGCCACCGCAATGTCCGCGATGGTCGAATCCTCGGTCTCGCCGGAGCGGTGTGAGATGATGGATTTGAACCCGGCGCGATGGGCCATATCCACGGCGTCGAGCGTCTCGCTCAGCGAGCCGATCTGGTTCACCTTCACGAGGATTGCGTTTCCGCAACCCTTCTTGATGCCTTCGGCAAGCCTCTTCGGATTTGTCACGAACAGATCGTCGCCCACGAGGTTGATTTTCGAGCCGAGCTTTTCGGTGATCTGGCGCCAGCCGTCCCAATCATCCTCGGCCATGCCGTCCTCGATGGAGATGATCGGATAGCGGCTCACGAGATCGACATAGACCTGAACCATCTCTTCCGACGAGAGGCTCTTCCCTTCGCCCTTCAACTCGTAGCGGCCGCTTTTGTAAAACTCGCTCGAGGCCGGGTCGAGGGTGATGGCGATATCTTCGCCCGGCTTATAGCCCGCCTTCTCGATGGCGCGAACCACGTAAGTCAGGGCCTCATCGGCGGATTTCAGGTTCGGCGCGAAGCCGCCCTCGTCGCCCACATTCGTGTTATGGCCGCCTTCTTTCAGGATCTTCTTCAGCGTGTGGAAGACTTCCGCGCCCCAGCGCACGGCCTCCGCGATCGTCGGCGCGCCGAGCGGCGAGATCATGAATTCCTGGAAGTCGATGGGGTTGTCCGCATGCGCGCCGCCATTGATGATGTTCATCATCGGCACGGGCAGCACGCGGGCGTTCACGCCGCCGATATAGCTGTAGATCGGCAGGTCCGCCGCCTGGCTTGCGGCTTTCGCAACGGCCAGCGAGACGCCAAGGATCGCATTTGCGCCAAGACGGCTCTTGTTTTCGGTGCCATCGAGGGTCAGCATCGTGTTGTCCACGCGGCGCTGGTCTTCGGCCTCCATGCCCTGGAGCGCATCGAAGATTTCGCCGTTCACGGCCTCGACGGCCCCCCTCACGCCCTTGCCGAGATAGCGTGCGCCGCCATCGCGCTTCTCGATGGCCTCATGGGCGCCGGTCGAAGCGCCGGACGGCACAGCGGCGCGGCCCACCGATCCATCCTCAAGCACGACGTCGACTTCGACGGTGGGATTGCCGCGGCTGTCGAGAATTTCGCGGCCGGTAATGTCAGAAATGGCTGTCATGAGGACTCCATCTAAAGCGAAGGGGTAAGGTATGGTAACGAAAGAATGCAGCGTTGTCTTAAAGGACTCGCCGGGCCTATCAAAGAGGTTTAATCGGTAGGTATGAGTGGTATACCAGCGCACTCCAGGAAATGCCTTGTCCTGCTGTCCGGCGGTCAGGATTCCGCCGTTTGTTTGGCGTGGGCGCTGACTAATTATGACGCAGTCGAGACGCTTGGTTTCTCGTATGGGCAGCGGCACAGCGTCGAGCTTGAATGCCGTCCGAAGCTCAGGGAAGCGATCTCAACTGCTTTTCCCGCGTGGTCCAATCGGCTCGGCCCCGACCATGTGCTCGATCTTTCGGTTTTAGGCGCGGTCAGCGACACGGCGCTCACAAGCGACTCCGAGATCGCGTTCGGGGCAAATGGCCTCCCGAATACGTTTGTTCCGGGCCGCAATCTCCTGTTTTTTACGCTCGCGGCGGCGCTCGGCTTTCGGCGCGGCATTCGCGATCTCATCGGCGGAATGTGCCAGACCGATTATTCAGGCTATCCCGACTGCCGCAATGAAACTTTGTCGGCGCTTAATCACGCCATCAATCTTGGCACGGAGGAACGGTTCGTGGTCATCACGCCCCTGATGTGGCGGACGAAGGCCGAGACCTGGGCCATAACCCATTCGCTCGGTGGCGGGCAGCTCGTGGATATCGTTGCCGAATATACGCACACTTGCTACAAGGGTGACCGCGAGCACCGTCACGAGTGGGGGTATGGGTGCGCCGCATGTCCCGCCTGCAATCTCCGCGAAAGGGGCTATCGCGCGTGGCGTTCCGGCGCCGGGGCGCCAGCGTAGGTCCATGTACACCGTCAAAGAAATCTTCCCGACATTGCAGGGTGAGGGCGCGCAGGTTGGGCGGGCAGCCGTTTTCTTGCGCTTTTCGGGATGCAATCTCTGGACCGGGCTGGCGCAGGACAAGCCGCGCGCCTTCTGCCGCTTCTGCGACACCGACTTTGTGGGCTATGACGGTCCTGGCGGAGGCAAGTTCGAAAGCGCAGAGACGCTTGCCGATACGGTTGAGCACGTCTGGCGAGAGGCCGTCGAATCCCAAAGCGCCAGGCCTTACGTCGTTTGCACGGGCGGGGAGCCGACGTTGCAGCTCGATGCGCCGCTGGTCGAAGCGCTTCACGCTCGCGGCTTCACGGTCGCGCTGGAAACCAATGGAACACGTCCGGCGCCTCGCGGCATCGATTGGATCTGCGTCAGTCCCAAGGCAGGCGTTCCGCTCGCGCAGCGCGAAGGCAACGAGCTGAAGCTTGTCTTTCCGCAGATCGGGGCGCATCCGCCTCAGTTCGAGCGACTGGATTTTCAGCACTTCTTCCTGCAGCCGATGGATGGACCGAACCAGCGCGAGAATCTCGATGCCGCGGCGCGTTACTGCCTTGCTCATCCCCCCTGGCGGCTTTCGCTGCAAACACACAAATTGATCGGCATTCGCTGATATAGCGCGAGTTCGCACAGTATTGCGTAAGCGGAGCTTGAATGGACAACCCTGATTATGCGCGTCACCTGACCCAACTCGGGCGGCTTTCGTCAGTCCCAGCGTCCCCGGACGAAGCACGGCTCGAGACTGTGCCGAATCCGCATCCGGGCACGCTTTACGCCGTGCGTTTCGCAGCGCCGGAGTTCACTGCTCTGTGCCCGGTGACGGGTCAGCCCGATTTCGCCCATCTTGTGATCGACTATGTGCCGCGCAATCTGCTCGTGGAGTCGAAATCGCTGAAGCTTTACCTCAGCTCTTTCCGCAGCCATGCCGCCTTCCACGAGGATTGCACCGTCGCGATCGGAAAGAGGCTTGACGAGATGCTGAACCCGCATTGGCTTCGCATCGGCGGCTATTGGTATCCGCGCGGCGGCATTCCCATCGACGTTTTTTACGCCGTGGGCGATCTGCCTTCCGGCGTATGGGTGCCCGACCAAGGCGTTGCGCCCTACCGCGGCCGCGGTTAGACTGATAGATGAATTCGCTAATCATCACAAACGGCGACGATGCTGTCGCGCGCATGCGGGAGGCCGGGGTACGCGGCGAGATCCTGCCCTGGCGTGATATTCTTCACGAAGGCCCGGTTCCGCCGTCGCTGCCACTTGAGGACTTGTCCGCCGTCAGAGCTGATTTCCTTGCGCAACGAGGGTGGCTGCCCAAAGAGGAACTCCACGCGGCTTTCCGCTCGCGTGACGCGATGATCCGCCGCCACGGCGAGTTTGAAAGCGTGGTTCTTTGGTTCGAGCACGATCTTTACGACCAGCTGCAACTCATCCAGCTGCTTGATTTCTTCGCGTCGGAGCGCCGGGAAGGCCTGTATCTCATCCAGGCCGGAAAATATCTGGGCCTCGAAAAGGCGAAGGCGCTGAAGGCGCATTTCCACCTGATGGAGCCGGTTACGGAGGCTCAACTTGCGCTCGCGCGGCTCGCCTGGAATGGCTTTCGGGCTCCAACGCCGGAGCTGTGGGCGGGGCTTCTGCGGGGAAGCACACGCATTCTTCCATTTCTGCGGCTGGCCATGTTGCGGCTTCTTGAAGAACTGCCGCACCCGGCATCGGGGCTGTCCCGCACGGAAGCAACCATTCTCAGCCTAGTCTCCGGGGGCGTTAAGAAGCCGCCCGGGCTCCATGAAGCTTTCACCCATTCCGAAGAGGCGTTCTTCATGGGCGATTTGAGTTTCTATCATGCCCTTGATGGCTTGGGGGAGGGCGGGGCTCCCCTGATCGCGGGCTTCAAAGGGCTGACTTTTTCTCCTTCGATGCCGGAAGAGGAGCGGGATGCGTATCTCGCCGCCGAGCTGTCATGTACACATCTCGGGATTACGGTCCTATCGGGGAAATCGGACGCCTTGCAGCATCGGCCTTTGGACCGTCACATTGGAGGGTACTGGCTGCATTCGCGCGCGCCATGGCGCTGGGATCCTGAGAATGGGCGGCTTTTGCCTCCGCATGCGCCGTGACCATGCCAGTTTGCCTTATTCCTCGAGCGAGAGCGTTTCCTCGCCGCCGCCGCCGGACCAGAGCCCTTTCAGTTCATTATCTCCCGTAAGCGCGTAGACCACAGGCATTTCGGCGCCCCAGTGCACGGTGAGAATGCCGCCGTCGAGCTTTCCCTCGCCGTGATAGGCGTCGCGGCCCACTTTCCAGTCGAAGCTGTAGTCGCCCGAAGGGCGTTTTGAGATGTCGACAGCGCCATCGTAGCTGGTCCCGTTTGGGTTATGCCCCGTCACGGCATAATGGCCCTCGGAAAGCGATCGCGCCGCCGGCGCAACGCTTGCGAACAATTCAAGCCGCTCATTCGCCTTCCCGTCCGCCCATTCGCCGTTCAGAAAGCCGTGCCTGCCGAAAGTGTAAATGACCGGGTGGGTATCGCCCCAGTTCACGACAAGCATCTTGCCTGCGAATTCCCCGACCCCTGCGAAGATTTGCTTGCCGATCCACCATTTAACCTGGACCTGGTTGCCAGCCCAATTGACGGCTGTGATGCCCTTGTAGCGGGTGCCGTTCGGATTGATTCCGTCGGAGCGGTACACGCCGGCGAGCGTCCGCTGTGGCTTGGCCTGCTCCTCTTCCTGTCCGCCGATTGCGGGTCCAGGCGGTCCCTGCCGGAAAACGAACTCGCCGAAATAGGATGAGGAGAGCCAGGGTGTCTGCTGTCCTTGCGTCTCCTGGTAGACGCCCTTCAAGGTTCTCTTGAACACGCTCTCCAGATTGAGGCGCGGCGTCGCAATCGCCAGCGCCAAGTGCTTGGCGTAGGGGCTGTTGCGGTCGTCCCCGTCGAAAGCGACTGCCCCCGGCTTCGTGGAAAAGGATACGAACAGCCGGTCGCTCGTATCGATGCGCGATAGTCCGCGGACGCGGGTGGACCCGAGCGGATTGTCGCGGCATGCATCGAGAACAAGGATGTTAAGCGTGTCCTCCGCCGCCGCCGCTGCGTCGACGATCAGGCTCGCACTGACCGCGCTTTGCTTCAGGCTCGATTCGTCTCCTGTGGCGGCGTCGACCGGAACAAGGTAATTCTCGCCTGCGATCTGCGCCCCATGCCCCGCGTAGTAGAAAAAGCCGACGCCTTTGCGGTGCGTCAGCGCATCGCCAAAGCGGCCGATCGACGCCATCATGTTTGCTTTGCTGGCATCGAGAACGAGATCGACCGCAAAGCCCGAACCGCGAAGCGCATTTGCGATATCGGCGGCGTCATGCTCCGGGTTGGGCAGCGGCGCGGAGGCATAGCGCGAATTGCCGATAACAAGCGCAGTCCGCGCTTCGTCCGCGCGAGCGGTGAACCATGGCGCGGGAAACAAGGCGACTAGCACGAGGAGTCTGACGCCGAACGAGCGAAACACCGTGAAGCTTCCCCTGTGCGGTAAAAACCTACTGTTAAGGTTTACACTCCTTAACATTTTTCCCGACAAAGACAAGCAAAGCTCCGAGATGCTTTCGGGAGATGGAACCCCATGATCGCAAGCTCATGAATTTCTTCGGGTAAATGCGCAGGTCTCTGT
>JBAVVQ010000184.1:0-5561 GCA_049697375.1 Rhodomicrobium sp. | reverse complement strand
TGAAAGGGTTCGAGTTTTTCATACTCCGGCGCCGGGATGTCCGTATATGCGCCGATGTCGAAAGCGCGCGATCCCTCGTTCCCGAAGGCCGAAAGCCCGGCATGTTCCGCGAAAATCTCCGCTGCGTTCCGGTAGGAAAATGCGGCTGGGAAGCCAAGGCGCTTGCCCACTTCCGCCATCTGCCACCAGTCGGGGCGCGCCTCGCCGGGCGCCGGCAGGAATGAGCGCTGGCGTGAGATGCGCCGCTCGGAGTTTGTGACCGTGCCGTCCTTTTCGCCCCAGCCAAGCGAGGGCAGAAGCACGTCCGCGCAGGCTGCCGTGTCGGTCTCGAACGTAATGTCGGAGACGACGACGAAGGGGCAGCGCCGAAGCGCCGAGCGGACGTCATCGGCCTCGGGAAGGCTATCCACCGGGTTGGTCGCCATGATCCATAGCGCTTTGATCCGCCCCTCGCCTACGGCGCGGAACAGGTCGACCGCCTTAAGACCCGGCTTTTCAGCCATGCGCGGGGCCTTCCAGTAGCGCCGCACGAGATCGCGGTGGCGCGCATTATCGAGGTCCATATGCGCGGCGAGCATATTGGCCATTCCGCCCACTTCGCGTCCGCCCATGGCGTTGGGCTGGCCCGTCACCGAAAATGGGCCCATCCCCGGCCGGCCGATGCGCCCCGAAGCCAAGTGGCAATTGATGATCGCGTTGACCTTGTCCGTGCCGGCCGAAGACTGGTTCACGCCCTGGCTGTATGCCGTGACGGCGCGCTCATGCCTCAGGAACAGATCGTAGAAGGCCAGAAGCGCCTTGACGGAGAGGTCCGTTTGCCGGGCGACCTCTTCGATCGTGCTCGCCTTGGCGCAGCTCAGGGCTTCCGCAAATCCAGATGCGTGCCGCTCGACATAGGCGGCGTCGACGGCGCCGTTCGCGTCAAGATGCGCGAGGAGCCCGTTGAAGAGCGCGACGTCCGAGCCGGGCGCCAAGGGCAGATGCAGGCTGGCGGCCTCGGCCGTTGGTGTCGCGCGAGGGTCGATGACAACGATCTTGGTTCCGCGCTTCTCCTTCGCCGCGATCAGGCGCTGGAACAGCACAGGGTGGCACCAGGCGAGATTGGAGCCAACGAGCACCACCAGATCGGCAAGCTCCAAATCCTCGTAGGAGCCCGGCACAACATCCGCCCCGAAAGCACGCTTGTGGCCCGCGACTGAGGACGACATGCAAAGCCGCGAGTTCGTGTCGATGTTCGCGGAGCCGATGAAGCCTTTCATCAGCTTGTTGGCGACGTAGTAATCCTCGGTCAGCAATTGCCCGGAGACATAGAAAGCGACGGAATCCAGCCCGGACTCGTCGATTGCGGACGCGAAACGCGACGCAACCAGATCGAGCGCCTCGTCCCACGAAACCGCCCTGCCGCCAATCATTGGCTTAAGCAGGCGTCCTTCCAAAGACATCGTTTCGCCGAGCGCCGACCCTTTCGAGCACAGCCGGCCGAAATTCGCAGGATGGCGCGGATCCCCGGCAACGGCGACGCCGCCGTCCCGATTGGCTGTGGCGAGCACGCCGCAGCCGACGCCGCAATAGGGACAGGTGGTGCGAACGGGCTCCTGCATCGCTACTCCTGATTACTCTCCGTGGCCCAAAGCGCATCCCACGTCCGCGCCCCGCGCCATGCCGGTGGCAAGATCGATTATCTCATCCGGAGGAGCCACGACCCCCGCTGTTGGGTCCAATGGGCCGCCCGCATAACTCTGGCCGAAGATCAGGGTTTCGCGCATCTCGCCAATGTCGGCGCCGCGCTTCAGAAGATCGAAGAACCAAGGGCCATCGGAGGTGTCGCCATACATCACCGCGCCGATGATCTTGTTGTCCTTCAGCACGAGGCGGCGGTAATTGCCGCGCGCGGGGTCGCGCAGCACGATCTCCTCGCGATCCTTGCCGTCGGCGAAATCGCCAGCGGAGTAGAGATCGATGCCGGTCAACTTGAGTTTGGTCGCAGTCGAGGGCGGCACGAATTTCGCCGAGGCGTCGCCGCCAAGCTGCGCCGCCACCACATTGGCCATCTCGTAAAGCGGGGCCACAAGGCCGTAGGCGACCCCATGCGCCTCCGCACATTCGCCGAGCGCGAAAATATTCGGGTCGCTGGTGCGCATCGTCTCGTCGACGACGATGCCGCGATTGACGGCGAGGCCCGCATCAGCCGCGAGACTTGCATTCGGCCGTATGCCCACGGCCATGACGACGAGACTTGCCGGAAGCTCGGTCCCGTCCTCAAGCTCGACGGCTCGAACCTTCTTGTCGCCCAGGATGGCCTTGGTATTCGCTTTGGTGAACACCCGGATGCCGCGCGTTTCCAACGCTTTTTTGAGCAGATGCCCGGCGGCGGCATCGAGCTGCCGCTCCATGAGCGTTGGCATCAGATGGACGACCGTGACATCCATGCCCTGCTCTTTCAGGCCTGCGGCCGCTTCCAAGCCAAGCAAGCCGCCGCCAATCACAACGGCGCTTCCTCGGGATTTGGCGGCGAGCAGCATGGCTTCCACATCGTCCAGGTCGCGGTAGGTCAGGACGCCGGGGAGGTTGGCGCCGGGAACCGGGATGATGATCGGCCGCGAACCGGTGGCGATGATGAGCTTGTCATAGGGGAGGGTCTCCCCGATTGCCGAGGTTACGGTCCGCGCGGCGCGGTCGATCTTCGTGACCGCCACCCCTTTATAGAGCGTGATCCCGTGCTTCACGTACCAGCCGTCGCCGTGGATGATGATCTGATCGAAGGTCTTGCCGCCCGCGAGCACCGGCGACAGCATGATGCGGTCGTAGTTCACGCGAGGCTCGGCGTTGAAGATCGTGATGTCATACGCGTCGGGCGCGCTTTCGAGCAAGCGCTCAAGCGCACGTCCGGGAGCCATCCCGTTGCCTATAACGACAAGCCGCTCCTTCATCGCAATGTCTCTCCTTGCATTGCCACAAGCACAAAAAAACGCCGCCCGACGGGACGCAGGCCAGATGATCCGACCATCCCATCCGGCGGCGTTGCCGGTCACCCTTCGAGGGGCCTCAAGTCAGGAACCGGCGCTGGTTCCCGATGGACGGCCTTGTAAAAGCAAAAGGCGGGCCAAAACGGCGAACCCAAAAGAGGGCCGCGCCTGGGGCTTCGGCTCTCATTATCCCCTAAAGCTTAGGCTTGCGGGCGACGCCTCGTTGACGATTGGGCAGGCAATCGCCCGCCATGTGTGCACTGCACAAAATTTATGCGCCATGGGCGACGGCGTCGAGATACAAGCAGCGGGCTGCGTTTGCGGGCGAAGGACTCTAGGATATTATCTAATCAGATCCAGGCATTGAGCCATGCCTTGTCAATTCTATGTCGGAATGTGATCCGAAATGGTCCACGCGGGCCAAATGCCCCGATGAGGCAGGGTCCGCGAGGATAGCAGAGAGGCAATTGGCGAGGAGTTCCGCCCACTCCCGCTGTCCCTTGGCGTCGCGAATGAGATCCTGACGGACCTCGACCAAAACATTGGGCAGACCCCGAACCGTCGCATGGCGGAAGATGCTGTCGTTGCGCAGATGTCCCGTGTAGGGCTCGTTATCGCCGATTTCGAGGCCGGTGCGCTCGCGAAGCTCCCGCAGAAGCGGCACGGCGAGACGCGGGTCCTTGTCCCACAGAACCGCCGCATGCCATTTTCTGGGCACGCCGCGCCAGTTTTCGGTGAAGCTGTGTATCGACGCGACAACAGGGATCACGGTGCGGTCGAGCATGGCGTCGATCTCATCCGCGATGGCGGCGTGATAGGGCGCAAAGAACCGCGCGATGCGCTTTCGCCGTTCTGCTTCGTCGACGCGTACATTGCCGGGGACGAGCGCGCCGTCCGAAATCTGCATGATGAGCGTCGGGTCGTCCTCGCCGCGATTGGGGTCGATGAGAAGACGAGAGAAACCGGTTGACATCACAGTCGACCGCAGGCGGCGCCCCATCTCCAGCGCAACGCCAAGAGCGCCGATATCATAGGCGATGTGCCGGTTGAGCTGACCCTTATCGAGGCCGAGCGTCCCATATTCCGGCGGGAGCCTGTTGGTGGCGTGATCGCATAAAATGAGAAATCTGGAGCCGTGGGGCGAGTGGCGCACAATCTCGAAGCTCGTGCAATGCCCGGAATGCAGCTCCGGCTGAGCGGTGGATATCAGTTGCATCGATGTGTCATTTGGTAGGGACAATCAGGATCTTGGAGAAATCGGCGTGTGGCTATTGCGTAAAGGATCATGGCTTTTGGCTGACGCGACATGCAAAGGTAATGCCACCTCTGGATGCAGGGGTTCAAGCCTTTTGCCAGGCGATCCCCCGCCGCCGAACAATTCCGCATCCCCGAGCGCGCCGCATAGCTGATCTGCAAAGCCGGCCTCTTCACACGAATGGGAGACCAAGGCTTTGAGCTTATCACCGGGCTGGGATGTCCGCATTTCGCTTCCGTGTAATTTTGAAAAGCAGCTTGATAAGGCACGCATTTCAAGCTGTCTAGGCGAAGCAGACACTTCACGCTTTCTTTACGCATTTTGCCCGCCTTTGGCGAGGAAGGGCTGAGGCCTACTTTGGGGGGAAAGACTTAAGCCCAATATCAGCTGTTTTAGGGAAACGGTAGCTTCCCCACTCCTGGGGCCAGATCAAAGCACCGGGTGCCGTCGTGCCGTTAAAGACCAGACGCTTCCTCCATACTCTTTTCGACGCCGCCGTGTCCGCTGCGCTGCCGGCAAAATGCCTGCCGCGTCACTTCCCGGAAGCGCCCGAAGGCGGGAAAATTATTGTGATCGCCTGCGGCAAGGCTGCGGCGGGCATGGCCAAGGCGGCGGAGCAGTATTACGAGCGCAGACACACGCCGGCTCAACTGACGGGCGTCGCAGTGACCCGCCACGGGTTCGGCGAGCCGTTGAAAAAACTTAAGCTCATCGAAGCAGGCTATCCGGTTCCCGACGAGGCGAGCCAGTATGCGGCTGCCGAGGCGATGAAGCTGGCGCGCTCGGCGCAGCCGAACGACCTCGTTCTTTTCCTCATCTCCGGCGGGGCTTCGGCGCTTTGCGCGGCGCCGGCTGGCGACGTTACCCTCTTTGAGAAACAAGCTCTTACGAAGGCGCTCTTTAATTCGGGAGCCCGCATTTACGGGATCAACTGCGTTCGCAAGCACCTCTCGCGCTTCAAGGGCGGCCGCCTTGCGGCCTGCGCTTCGGCCACGACCCTCGTCACCCTTGCGATCTCGGACACTCCCAGCGATGAGCCTGAAACGATCGGGTGCGGCCCGACATGCCCCGATCCGACAACGCTCGCCGAGGCGCGAAGAACAATTGCGAAGTACGGGATCACGGTTCCCCCGTCGATCGAGGCGGCGCTGGCTGATCCTGCAAACGAAACACCCAAGCCCGGCGACCCCATCTTTGCGAAAGCCCGTTACGACCTTGTTGCGACGGGCCGGGACTCGCTTGTGGCTGCAGGCGAGCTTGCTCGCGGCCTTGGCTACGACGTCGTCATGCTTGGCGACTCCCTTGAGGGCGAGGCGCGCGACGTCGCACAACTCCATGCC
>JBAVVQ010000183.1:0-6530 GCA_049697375.1 Rhodomicrobium sp. | reverse complement strand
GTCTTGCACCGCTTCGAGGAGGGGGCGTCCCTCGGGGAAGCTCGGCCTCGCGAATCTATGAATGTCCCGCGTTGGCCGGATGTATCGCGACGGGCAGGAGTAGCGGACGGCGTCAAAAGTTTCTGCGCCGAGATTCGCGCGAAGCTGAGCCGCGACATCGTTCCAACTCGTGGAGCGGTATGTCTCGACGGGCGGCGGCGCTTCAACATCCACCTGCGCCCGCGAATGAATTTCCAGCTTCGTATGATCCTGCTCGATGGTGATAATCGAAACAGGATTACCAAAATCGTCCGTCAGCTCCGTTTTCGAGGCAGGGGCCGGATCCATGATCAGGCTGTGACGCTGAACGGTTTGGCGCAGGTGCGATCGGGGCGTCAAGTGCAACAGGTGATGGGACTGCGAAACAGGCGCCGAGTATCGATAGATTGTCCGGTGACTGATCTCGAAATTCATAGGCTGCGCCCGAACCGGGTGTAGACGCGCCGGAGCTCGTCTTCGGTGAGATTGAAGTATCGGCGCGTAATTGCTTCGGAGAGCTTTGGCAACCCCGAAATGAGACGGCTCAGCAGCTTTTGCAGTTCATTCCGCTTACCCTCGGCATTGGCATGCTCAAGGCTTGTCACCTTGGCGAGGCGCACGCGGGTCAAGAGGTCGAGAATCAGGCGTTGCTCCTCGTTATGTGGCGCATGCGGCGAGGCCTGAGGCAAGGCATGAAGGTGTTCGTCGATCGCGCGGAGCTGAAACCCAATGCCGCGCGGGTTCGATTCGTCCACCATGAGAAGGTCGAGAACCAGCGAAAGAATAGGCGCGAACAGATAGCGCTGCCGGAACGTGATGGTGCTGTCGGCGACATTCAAAACGAAAAACAGGCGCGCCGTTTCTTCCTCTTCGCGTCGAACCTCGCCGAAAAGCGTGAGGAGCAGCTCCGCAAGGTTGAGGGCGCGCTCCAGACGGCGGCCCACATCCTGGAATCGCCAGCCATAGTTCCGCGTCATGTTCTCTGCGGTCAGCCCATTCATGGATGCGAGCGTGACGATGCCCGCATTGACCCGATCGAGAAGCGTCACCGAATCGGCGATCTCCGCCGCCTTCGGCGAGGCAATGTTCGAGAAGCGCAAAAGCGTTTGCCAAACTTCGAGCGACAGACGCTCGCGGACAATGCTGCCGACGCGCAAAATGTTGCTTTCAAGGCCGGGAAGGCTATGCGTCCGGCCCGGCGATGTCATGAGGAGCCTGACGGCCTGCTCGATGGCGCGGGCATCGGAGCCGAGTTCCGGGGCGCTTGCCGGCTGAACTTTTGAGAGAATCAATTGGAGCGCCTTGCGTCTCCCATCGCCGCGATCGAGCGCGCCTGTGTAATCGGACCTTGTGAGCGCGCTCCGCGCGATACGCATAACCCAATCGGCGCGCTCGCAATAACGGCCTAGCCAATACAAATTATCGGCAATCCGGCTCCTAAGCCCTATCCCGGCTCGGAGCACGCGCGCAACTTCGCCCGCGGGCCGCATGAGTGTCAGATGCGGCGCGTGCGCCTCATCGTCGGAAGCGATCCACACGTCGCGCGAGTGCCCGTCCATTGCGGACATCGCGACACCAGGCGTGCCATCGAGCGACATTGCGACACCACCCGGCATGACGCGGTAATCGCCATCGACTGCGACAACGTAGAGACGCATGGCGAAGGGGCGGGCCTTCGGGCCATCAGCCGTCCAGGATGGCGCCGTCGCGCAGTCATGCCGCTCCTCCGCGACGTAATCCTGGCCGTTCATCTCGAGGTCGAACTTCAGGGATTCAAGCTCGCGCGCCGAAAGGCTATCCGGCATGATTCCGAGTTCCGCCCTGCCCGGCCGGCCCGTGCCTTCATGAGCATGGCGGATGACAAAACGCTCGGGGTGCGCGAAAACGTAAACACGGGCCTCCATATCGCCGAGCCAGCGCCGATGCGGTTCATGCAGGATCAGGTCCTGCCCGAGAAGCGAGCGCGCCACCTGCGGGAGATGCGGCGCAAGTCCACGGTTTTCGACGACGGAGGCGCCGAGGAAATTCATGAGCAGGCGCTGGTTCCTGCGCAGCGCCTGAACGAGCCCAACAGGCCCCGCATAGCCGTTCGGATCGAGTTCCAAGGGATCGCAGTGCGAGCCCTGCACGCACCGGATCATGAGATCGATCGGCTTCAGACCCTCCAGCGTCTTCATATAGACGCGGCTGCCGATCACCCGCAGGTCGCCCCCCTCAACGAGCTGGAAGCCGAGGTAACGCGAGAGATAGGCGTGGCTGAAATAGTCCTCATTACGAGGTCCCGGCGTCAAAAGTGTAATCAGCGGATCGTCGCGCTCGATGCGCTGCAGAAGCTCCGTCTGGAATTGCTGGAAGTGTGGAGCAAGGCGGAGCGTCCGGCAAGCGCGGAACACGTCGCCCATGAGCTGGCCGTGGAGAAAGCGGTTCGCAAGCGGGAAACCGACGCCAGCCGGCGTCTCGGCGTGTATGTCGATGATTCTCCACGCGCCGCTCGTATCGCGGATCAGATCGGCGGCGAAAAAGTTGATGAGATGCTTTTCGGGCTTCGGTTCCCTGCAGGCATGAAGGAAGGCCGGATCGCTGAAAACAAGCCGCGGCGGAACCTTCCCCGACCTGAGCAGGGTTTGCGCGCCGTAAAAGTCCTTTGCGATGAGGTCGTAAAGCGAGGCTCGCTGGACAAGACCGCGCTCAAGCTGCACCCATTCCTCGCTTGAGATGACAATCGGGATGAGGTCTATCGACCAGGGCTGACGGCTCCCCGGCTCGGCGAACAAGTCGTGGGCGATCCCGTTTTCGCGAACGAGACTGCGCAAGCGCTCCTGGCGCTGGAACTGTTCCTCCGCAGACAGAGCGCCGAACGTCTCGGAGAAGGCTTTCCAATGCGCTCTGACTGTCCCATCGGCGCCCACGGCCTCGTCGAAACCATGAGCGGGGGGCGTGTAGCTGGCAAGGAAATCCTCGGACGGGATCGGGTTTGTCACGGTGCTCCTCATGGCACGCACTAGGATGCTCCCGACCGCGCCGGAATGCGAAATCCATTACTCTTATTCATATGATCCCCCGCCCGGCGCCGAAATTTCTGGCGCCCGCAGACAAGTCTAACATCCCTTTTCAGGCTGCGCCAGCGCAACCCCGCCCTATGATCTTGTCCAAGCAAGGCGGGGCGCCGACTAGCCTCAGCATTCGGGCGGAAATAAGATGGTTAGGGGATGAAGCTTCTCTCAGAACAGCTTGAGGCCTGGAGGCAAAGGCAGCCCGCTGGTTAACGCCTGCATCTTTTCAGCCATCGTTATTTCGGCCTTTTGCTTGGCGTCATTGTGAGCGGCGACGACGAGATCTTCCAGGATCCCGGCCTCCTCCGGCTTGATCAGACTTGCGTCAATCGAAATTCGCGCCATCGAGCCCTTGCCGGTCAAGGTCACCTTGACGAGCCCGCCTCCGGAGGTTCCCACCACCTCCATCGTCTCGAGTTCGGTCTGCAGTTCCGCCATCTTGCTTTGAAGCTCTTGCACTTGCTTCATCATCGTTAGAGGATTTTTCATGAACGTCTCCTGGCGTTGACCCTTGGGCTAGTATGCGTCCGGAAAAGCATGAAGCGGTTTTCCGATAAGACGCACGATAAAACAAAGTGCTAGAGCCCGCTGCAAATTGCGCGGCAATTCGGAGACGGGACACTAGTCGAGCGACCGCACGCCCTTGATTTGAGCATCGGGAAAATGATGCATCACATTCTTGACGGCCGGATGCTTGCGGATTTCCTCCAGCGCCCGGGCTTCCACCTCGCGCTTGCGAACGCCGAGCGGCGGCAGGCCTTGCTCTTCGGATAGCGACAAGATCCAGCGATCGCCGGACCAAGCCTGCAACTTGCGCGCCAGTTCCGGCGCCAAACTCTTGGGCGCGCCGTCCAAGGTGTGCAGTTCAAGATAGCCCGCCCCAAATTTCACGAGTTCGACCTGTTCCTCAAGCGCGATCTTGAGCTTGATGTCACGAAGCTGTGCGGCATGGGCGACAATATCTTCGAAAGACGCAAAGCTCCGCGTGGCGGATTGCGCTTCGCCGCCGCCGGCTTCGCCACGGTCAGCGGGGGCCTCCGCGCTTACAGTTTGCGGCGCGGGAGCCATGATCTTCGGGTGAGCATCGGCTTTCCTGTCCACTCCGGGCGTTGGGACGCCTCTTAATTCGCCGATAATATCGGCAGGCGAAGGAAGCTGTGCGGTATAACACATGCGGATGACGAGCATCTCGACCGCAGCGAACGGCCTCGGCGCCCGCGCCGCCTCGTCCAGACCTTTCAGGAGCATTTGCCAGGCTATCGAGAGGCGCGGAACCGCAAGGTCCGAGGAAAGCTTGTCCGCGCGGGCGCGATCTTCGGACGAGAAGTCGGCCGGATAGAGCCCGGGCACGGCCTTGAGCCGGCTCAGCGCGTGAACCGCGTCGGCGGCGTCGGTGAGGATCATGAGCGGGTCGCCGCCCTTGTCGTGCAGGGCGTTGAGCGACGAGAGCGCAGCCTTGGCGTCACCCGAGAATATGCATTCAAGGAGATCGAAAATCGCGGCGCGCCCCGAAAGCCCGAGCATTTCGGCCACCGCTGCAGCGGTGAGATGCCCTTGGCCGAGCGCCAGGGCCTGATCGAGAAGGGACAATCCATCGCGAACCGACCCTTCCGCCGCCCGGGCGATCAGCGCGATGGCCCCGTCCTCGGCCGTATGGCCTTCCTTCGCAAGCACGCCCGCGAAATGCGCCGAAAGCACCGCGGCGTCCACGCGGCGCAGATCGAAACGCTGGCAGCGGGACAGGATCGTAACGGGGACTTTGCGGATCTCGGTCGTCGCGAAGATGAACTTCACATGCGGCGGCGGCTCTTCCAGCGTCTTCAGAAGCCCGTTGAACGCGGACTTCGACAGCATATGCACTTCGTCGATGATGAAAACGCGGTAGCGCGCCGAAGCCGGCTTGTAGCGGACGGCCTCGATGATTTCGCGAATATCGTCGATGCCCGTATTGGACGCCGCGTCCATTTCGAGAACATCGACATGGCGGCTCTCCATGATGGCCTGGCAATGGACGCCAAGCTCCGCGATGTCGAGCGTTGGCTTGTCCGGAAGGCCCGGACGCTCATAGTTCAGGGCGCGCGCCAGGATACGGGCGGTTGTCGTCTTTCCGACGCCCCGGACGCCGGTCAGCATATAGGCTTGCGCGATGCGATCCATCGCGAAGGCGTTCCGCAAGGTGCGGACCAAAATGTCCTGGCCGATCAGGTCGTCAAGAGTTCGCGGCCGGTATTTGCGCGCCAGAACAACGTAGGGCTGAGCCGCCGGGGTTTCCGTCTTCGCCGCCGCTTGCTCTTGGGGATCGTCGCTTGATTTGCTCATGGGCCACGGAGGACGGGTCCAGCATTCGACTTTTGGAGACCCCAGACTTAAGAGCGCGGTGAGAGGCTGGACAGCAACCCGCATCGGATTCGTTAGGGCTGCTTCCTTCCGGACCTGACCCGGTTGGCGAGCGACACGTCTGCGCCAACCCCTCGCCCCCTATATTGCCGGTCCGCGGCTTCGGCGCAAGCCCTGCGTGCGCCTTTCCAATCCCGAATGGCTGCTCAATTGTCACGTCTACGTTCTTCAGCGTGTGGCGCTTAACGGGGAGGCGGGCATTCGGCCTTTCTGGAAGGCCTCTCTGAACTTGTCCTCAAGCGCCTCCACTCTCCCGATTTCACATTCCCAAACGACAAGCACTCGCCAGCCAAGCTCCGTCAGCTCGTTTCTCACACGCTCGTCGCGAGTCATGTTTTTGCTAATTTTGCCGATCCAGTATTCACGATTGGTCTTTGGCGTTCGCGCGCCACGAGCGCAATCGTGGCCATGCCAAAAGCAACCGTGAACAAAGATGACCGTACCCCAGCGCGGCAGGACAATATCGGGCTTTCCCGGCAACCCACATCCGCCGAGGCGAAAGCGCAATCCTCTGCGATGAAGCATGCTTCGGATTTTCAGCTCCGGGCGAGTATCCGATCCTTTCACCGCGCGCATAACGCTGCTGCGCTAGGCGGTTGGCTTCTCAGGACTTGATCTCGATTTTGAGGCTTGGGTCAGTTTCTATCTCTTCCGCGACTCGCCTGCTTTCGCCAATCGTTCGGCGCGAAGGTCTTGAGTACGGGTTCGATGATATGCGCTGCAAGATGCCGGACTACAGGCGCTACGAGGCCGTCCCCCGCCAAATGGTAAGCATCGTTATAGCGGGCCGGCAGGGGATATTCATCAGGCAAGCCCATGAGTCGCGCCGCTTCCCTGGGCGACAATAAGCGAGACCTCACGACGTCAGCTTGAACGACCATTATGGTTTGGCGGCTTGATCCTCCTGCCGGCGTTCTAAGACACCCTGCGACGTCGTCGAAGCGAACCTCCGCTCTTTGCACTTTCCCGCCCATCCCATCTGGCCGCGTGCGGCGATAGACCGTGCCTACGACTTTCCGTTTAAATTTTTTGGCGGCTTCCACTTTTTCCAAGTTCAAAGGG
>JBAVVQ010000182.1:0-1550 GCA_049697375.1 Rhodomicrobium sp. | reverse complement strand
ACGCGCTTGATGTCGTTGACGGTGATGGCTTCGATTTCGCCATTACGGCGTTCAAGGTAGTCGATGCCGAGATCGTCAAGCTGGATGGCCAGAAGCTGCGCCGCGATCTTCGAACTCGTATCGAATCTGAGCGCGAACGATCCGATGAGATAGTCCTTGGCCGTGCGAAGCTCCTTCTCGGTCAGCCCTTCCTTGGCGGCGTGGTCAAGCTCTTCCTTGATAAGGTCCAGCGATTGCCCGACGCTCTTGTTTTCGGTTGCGACGCCGCCCGCGAAGACGCCGACATGATCGAGCGGATAAAGATAGGTGTAGACCGAATAGGCCAATCCCCGCTTCTCGCGCACCTCCTGCATGAGCTTCGACGAAAATCCGCCGCCGCCCACCACGTAGTTGAGGATATAAGCCGCGATGAAATCCGGGTCTTTCCGCTTCAGCCCCTGGAACCCGAATTGCACCACCGACTGCGGATTGGGCATGGTCACGATGCGCTGCTTCGACGTGTCCTGCCACGAGAAGTCTTGCACCGGCCTCTTGTCCGACTTTGCTGGAAGGTCGCCGAACACAGTATCGAGCAAATCGCCAAGCTTTGCCGCGTCGATGTCGCCGACCGCGGCGACTTTAAGATTATCGCGCGCGAAGATGCGCTTGACGTAGTCGCGCAGGTCATCCGCCGTGATGGCGGCTACGCTCTCAAGCGTGCCATTTGTCGGGCGCGCGTATGGATGCGCGCCAAAGGCGAGCTTGTGCCATTCCAGCGACGCGACCTTGTCGGGGTCTTTCTCCTCCACGCGCAATGTTGCGACCAGTTGTTCGCGGATGCGTTCGACATCCTTTGCCGAGAAGTGCGGCGACGTGAGAGCCAGGCGCAGCAGCTTGAACGACTCGTCGCGGTTCTCGGAGAGCGTCTGAAAAGATCCCGTTACGTGATCGTAGGACGCATTGATGGCCATCTTGGCCGCGAGGTCTTCCAGGCGATTCTGGAAGGCTTCGGAATCGAGATCGCCGGCGCCTTCATCGAGCATCCCGGCGGCGAACGTCGCAACCCCGGGCTTGCCCTCGGGGTCCTGGGCGGTTCCCCCGTCGAAGCCAAACTGTAGGCTCAGGATCGGCCGGCTATGATCCTCGACAAGCCAAGCCTCTATACCTTTTTTGCTAACGATTTTCTGAATCTGCATGGCGCCTGCCGGAAGTGCGGTCCAAAGAAGCAGCGACAAAACGGCTGCCGGAGCAATCATCGGCTGAAGAAGCCGGCTCCCAATTATCTTTCTTATCATGTTGGTTCATGCGCTCCTTAATGGAAGGTCCCGGTTTGGGAAACGGGGCGCGTTTCCACTTTCGCGAGCTGCGAGGGGAGCGGAATGAGGTAGCCCGTCACGGACCGCTTGCGGTCCAGATACTTCGCCGCGACAGCCCGGACATCCTCGCGCGTCACTGCTTTCAGCCGCTCCGGCCGCGCCTCGACATCCTCGACCGTGCGCCCGGTTGCAAGGTTCCAGCCATAGGTCTGGGCCAGACTTTGCTGGCTGTCGGACGCATAGATCAGATTGGCG
>JBAVVQ010000181.1:0-7063 GCA_049697375.1 Rhodomicrobium sp. | reverse complement strand
TTTACGCCCGCCAAAGCGGATACATCTCTCAGCGCCTCGTCGATATCGGCAGCCGGGTCAAGAACAATGATTTGCTTGCTGTCATTTCGGCGCCCGAAGTTGACGACCAGCTCACGCAAGCCCGGGCGCAGCTTCAGCAGATGCAGGCGACGCTTGAGCAGACCGAGGCGACGCGCGCGCTCGCCAATGTCACCAACAACCGCTTCACGCCGCTTGTGAAGCATGGCTGGGAGACGCAGCAGACCGGCGACCAGAACCGCTACAATCTCGCTGCGCAAAATGCCGCTGTGGATGTCGCAAAGTCCAATATCCAGGCGCAGAAGGCGCAGATCGCAAGGCTCGAAAGGCTTCAGTCCTACGAACGCGTCGTGGCCCCGTTCGAGGGCGTCATCACACAGCGTAACATCGATATCGGCAGTCTCGTCGCCGCTGACGCCACTTCAGGTACGCCCTTATTCGCAATTGCGCATGACGATGTGTTGCGGGTGCGGGTCCATGTTCCGCAGGATGTCGCCCTGCAGCTAAAGCCCGGCGTTGAGGCGACGCTGGATGTCCCGGAACTCCCTGGCCGCAAATTCATCGGGAAGATCGCGCGCACGGCCAATTCGCTCGACCCAAACACGCGCACGCTGCTCGTCGAAGCGGATATCGACAATCCGGATCGAACGTTAAGTCCCGGCCTCTACGGCACGGTTCACTTCATGGTTCCGAGGCCGAACGCCGTTATCATGGTTCCATCATCGGCCTTGATTTTCGATCAGAACGGCATGCAAGTCGCAATCTATTCGGATGGGGCAGCGCATCTGCAGAAGGTCGGGATCGGCCAGGACGATGGCGCCCAGGTGCAAATTGCGACGGGCCTCCAGCCGGGACAAGACCTCATTATCGCCCCGCCCGCCGGCCTCGCGGATGGCGCCAAAGTGAAACCGGCGCAGCAGAAGGCGATGCAGGAGGCTCAGAAGTAGCCGAGAGGTCCGGCTTTGAACTGACCGCTGGATTGTTGCGAGAGCGCAGTAGAACAATCCACTGAGGTCCAGGCCTTGCGCTCTGGCTTACACCGGAAACAAAACGCCCCCAACGATCAAGGCGTTAGGGGCGTCGGAAATCCAATATTCACATGCAACACGTCTTTGGAAAGAACTGGCAGAACTGATGTCCTGCTCATATGTGTATATTATCAACTGAATGACTGAGCAACAGCTTTGACGTGCACGAATCAAAATACCGACGCTGTAGTTGCATAAAAAACACACCCGGCGAATCGGATGCGGCGTCTCGGTGCTCCAGCGCTTATGAGACGGGGTTAGCCCGACCTCATGGCGACAGGCAACTTTGTCTCGGCAGAAATAGCTCCGATTGCATCCTTTTTTGACCTAAAATCAGGTACTCAATCATAATCGTTCCGGGGGATTTTCCGATGACGGTTTCAAAGCTTGAAATGCTTAAGGAGCTTGAGCGCAAGGTGCTTTGGCTATCGGCGTGGACGATCCACAACGCCAATCACTTGCGCGAAAATCGCGACGGGCTGAAAGTCGGCGGTCACCAGGCGTCCTGCGCCTCGGCGGCCACCATCATGACCGCGCTTTATTTTGCGGTTTTGAGGGCCGAAGACCGTGTCGCGGTCAAGCCTCATGCCGGGCCGGTGTTCCACGCCATTCAATATCTTTTCGGCCGCCAGACGAGGGAGAAGCTGGAGAAGTTCAGGGGCTATGGCGGGGCTCAATCCTATCCCTCGCGCACCAAGGATAGCGATGGCGTCGATTTTTCGACGGGCTCCGTCGGCCTCGGCGTCGCGCAGACGCTCTTTTCATCGCTGGTGCAGGATTACATCCGGGCGAAAGACTGGGGCGCCAAAGCGCCGCAGGGGCGGATGATTGCGCTTCTTGGCGACGCCGAACTCGACGAGGGCAACATCTCCGAGGCCATGCTTGAGGGCTGGAAGCACGGCCTTCGCAACACGTGGTGGATCGTCGATTACAACCGCCAGAGCCTCGACGCCGTCATCCACGAAGGCCTATGGGCGAAAATCGAAGCGATATTCCGCAATTTCGGCTGGGACGTCACCGTTCTCCGCCACGGAAAGCTGCAAGAGAAAGCTTTCGCCGAGCCGGGCGGCGAGGCGCTGCGCGGGTGGATCGAGAAATGCCCCAACGAGCTCTACTCCGCGCTCGGGTTCCAAGGCGGGAGCGCCTGGCGCAGACGCCTCATGGACGATATCGGCGACCAGGCGGATGTCTCGGCGCTGATCGAACGGCACAGCGATGAAGAACTCGCCGCGCTGATGGGGAACTTAGGCGGACACGATCTCGAAACGCTTCTTGAAGCTTTCGCAGAGGCTGGCGAGCATGACCGGCCTGTCTGTTTTATCGCTTATACAATCAAGGGCTTCGGACTGCCGATTGCCGGCCACAAAGACAATCATGCGGGGCTCATGACGCCGGCTCAGATCGACGGCCTGCGCGTGTCGATGAACATCCGGCAAGGCCATGAATGGGATCCCTTCGAAGGGTTGGGAGCGACTGCCGCGGAACTGGAGGAATTCCTTGCCGGGACGGCCGCAGCTCAGAAGCCTTTGCGCCCTGCGGAAGCGCCGCGCGTCGAGACCCCCGCCCACCTCACCTATCCGAAGCAGCCTTCAATGTCGACGCAGCAGGCTTTCGGGCTTCTGATGCACGAAATCGCCAAGCGCGAGGATGAGTTTGCGGCGCGGGTCGTGACCGTCTCGCCCGATGTGACGGTGTCCACGAACCTTGGCGCCTGGGTGAACCGGCGGAACGTCTACGGGCGGCATCAGATCCAAGACCTTTTCCGCGCCGAGCATATTCCTTCGGCCTATAACTGGTCCATGTCTCCCAAGGGGCAGCATTTCGAGCTGGGCATCGCCGAAATGAACCTCTTTGCGATGCTGTCCGCAATGGGGTTGGCCCACGCCGTTTCAGGCGAGAGACTGCTTCCCATCGGCACGCTGTACGACCCCTTCATCGAGCGCGGCCTCGATGCGCTCAATTATGCCTGCTACCAGGATGCGCGCTTCATTCTTGTGGCGACGCCGTCGGGCGTGACTTTGGCGCCTGAAGGCGGCGCGCATCAGTCCATTGCAACGCCCCTGATCGGCATGGCGCAAGACGGGCTGACTTCCTTCGAGCCGGCGTTTGCCGATGAACTCGCCGTTATTCTCAGATGGGGTTTCGAGCATATTCAGGCGCCCCCCAAGGGACACGACGGCGGATCGCTTTACTTGAGGCTTTCCACGCGCGCCCTCGATCAGCCCCAGAGAGAAATGACCGCCGAGCTGGAAAGCGCCATCTTGAAGGGCGCCTACTGGCTGAGAAGGCCCGGTCCGAACGCGCAGACCGCCATCGCCTTCACGGGCGCCGTCGCCCCGGGCGCAATCGACGCAACTGGCTTTATCGGGGAGGACCGTCGCGACCTGGGCCTTCTTTCGGTCACCTCGCCGGATCGGCTTTACGCCGATTGGACGAGAGCGCAAAAGGCCCGCGAGCAGGGGCTCGCCGCCGTCAGCCATGTCGAAGAAATCATGGCCGGCCTACCTTCCTATTGCGGGCTTGTCACCGTCATCGACGGCCATCCGGCGGCGTTGGGCTGGCTGGGGTCTGTGTGCGGGCACAGGACTCGATCGCTCGGCGTTCAAAACTTCGGTCAATCCGCCGCGGTCGGAGATCTGTACCGGCATTATGGCATCGACGCGCGCGGCATCGCCGAAGCGGTGCAAGCGATAGCTCCTGGCCGGCCGCTCCGCCATTTGTGGGCGACCTAAAGAGTGCGCCGGGCCGCGCCAGCGGCTCGCCGCCGGTGCATTGCACGCCAACCGGTTTTTTTGTATGCGCTTGAATGGCGCGCCGTCAAAGACACGCGCGCGCCCGTCACTCCCGTAGACACAAATGCAAAAGGAGCAGGGCTTTGACCCTGCTCCAGTGTTTCGTCCATCAGTGCAAGCGTAGTGGCCGGCAGCGGAGACTACAGCCCGTGCGCCACCTTGCTGCGCTGTTCTTGCGACTTGAAGGTGGTAAAGCGCGGCAGGAACTTGTCCCAGTCGATCAAATGGGCGTCGATCTCGGGGCCGTCGATGCAAGCGTGCTTGCGCACCATCTTGCCGTCGACCGTGATGGGCACCATGCAGGCGCCGCACATGCCGGTGGCGTCCACCATGATCGAGTTGAGGCTCGCGACCGTCTTTACGCCATAGGGCTTCGTCAGGTCGCTGACAGCGCGCATCATGAGCGGCGGCCCGATGGTGACCACCTCGGCCAGTTTGCGGCCCTTGCTCGTCTTGTTGTCCTTCAGCATTCGCTCCAAGGGCCCGGTGACGAAGCCCTTCTCTCCGAAAGTGCCGTCGTTCGACGTGTAGATCACGTCGAGCTGCGGGCCGAACTCCGCGATGAGCTTGCCGACGCGCTCATCCTCACCGACCCAAAACAGGAAATCTTTCGAACGGAAGCCCGCGATCAGCGTCACATGATTGCCGAGACGCAGATGTTCGCGCGCGATGGGGTAGACAGGCGGCAGGCCGACGCCGCCCGCGGTGAACACCACCGTCTCGTCGGGGGCGTATTTGTGCATCTCGCTCGCCCGGCCGAGCGGCCCGGCGATACCGGCGAATTTATCGCCGATGGTCATCTTGTTCATGAGCAGCGTAGAGGTGCCCATGCCTTGGATGACGAGTTCGATGGTGCCGGCGTCTTCGTCCCAGTCGGCAAGCGTGAGCGGGATCAACTCGCCATCGTGCCAGCCAAGCACGCGCACGAACTGGCCGGCCTCGGCCGAACGCGCCACCATCGTCGCCCGCACCTTGAACTCCATGATGCCGCCGGCAAGCGAAACCTTGTCCACGATGGTCTGTTCGACCTGGCCAAGCTCGGTGTATTTAGCCGCCTTCGCCACCCGCTCCATGATCTCAGCCGCGCTGAACGGAATGTCGCCCACGATCTCCCGCGCTGCGGCCTGACCGTCGCCCGCCGCCATGATGGCGGTGGAGCCGCCGCGCGCCGCGTCTCCGCCCGAATAGACGTCCGGGATCGAGGTCAGCTTCGACTTGTCGCCAAGTTCGATCGTGCCCCATTTGGAGACGTTGAGGGTCGGCTCGGCGTCCTTGACGATGGGGTTCGCGGTGTTGCCGAGCGCCATGATGATGAGGTCGACGGGAACTCGTTCGGTTTCGCCCGTGGGCTTCGGGCTGCGGCGACCCGACTTGTCGGCGGGCCCCAGCTCGTTGACGGCAAGCACAGTGTGGCTGATGAAGTTGGTCTTCTCGTCGCCGATGAACTCGATGGGCCCCCGCAGCACCTTCAGATTGACGCCTTCCTCGAGCGCGTGATGAAGTTCCTCCTTGCGGGCCGGCATCTCCGCCTTGGTGCGGCGATAGATGATGGTCACGTTGCCGCCGAGCCTTCTCGCGGTGCGGGCCGCGTCCATCGCCGTGTTGCCGCCGCCGATGACGAAAATCTCCTTGCCCTTCACATCGGGGAGCGGCGTCTCATACTTCGCGTCGAGCGCCCGCATGAGGTTCACGCGCGTCAGGAACTCGTTCGCCGACATGATGCCGAGGTAATGTTCGCCCGGTACACTCATAAAGGTGGGAAGCCCGGCGCCGGTGCCGACGAAGATCTTCCAGAAGCCGTTCTCCTTCAGATCTTCAAGCGTCGCCGTCTTGCCGACCACGAAGTTTCGCACGAAGCGGCCGCCGAGCAGATTGATCTTTGTAACCACGTCGTCGATCAGCTCGTTGGGCAGACGGAACTCTGGGATGCCATAGCGCAGCACGCCGCCGAGTTCATGGAAAGCCTCGAACACGGTGACGGGGAAGCCCTCCGCCGCGAGCAGATAGGCGTTGATGAGGCCGGATGGGCCGGAGCCGACCACCGCAATCGGCGGCTTCTCGGCTTTCGCCCAGGGGCTCGCGACGCCGGAAAACCGCTCTTGCGGGGTCATGCCGACAAGCTTTTCGCGTTGCGGCAGGAACCACTCGAGCTGGCCGATTTCGATGGGCCGCTTGGTGTGCGTGCACACGCCCTGGCACTGAAGCTCCTGCGGGCACACTCGCCCTGTGACGTTCGGGAGCGGGTTACAGCTCTCGATCAGCTCCATCGCCTGGCGAAACTTGCCCTTGCCGAGAAGGTCGATCATCTCAGGGATATGGATCTTGACCGGGCAGCCGCCCTTCTTCTGCTTCTTGCCGTGGATGAGCACTCCCAGTTCGCACGGGCGGTCGTCGCACTGCTTGTCGCGTAAGACTTCGAGCCATACGAACATCTCCACCTCGCGCTCGGTGTAGCCGAGCGCCATGTAGCCGAGATAGCCCGTGTTCACGAGTTCGAAGTCGTGGCTGCGCTCCTCCGGCGGCCGGATATAGGGCGGAATGAAGGTGTCCATCGGCCACCCCACAGAAAGCCCCTTGAACATCGGATAGCGGTCGGACAGATGATCGTCGATCGCCTTGACGAACTTGCGCTTGTACTTCAGCGGCATGGACCAGATGAAGCGCATCAGGACCAGGCTCATCTCATCATTGCGCAGGAGCAGTTCCCAAAGCGCCTTCGTGAAGTTTGCGCCGAGTTCCTCTTGCTGAAACTCCCAGGCGATAGCACGGACGCCGTCGGCGACGAAGGTGGTGCGCAGCGACCTGGGGTCGCTGAGCAGCCGCTTTTTTAAGAGCGCGAGCTGCTTCTGGAACAGCTCGACAGCTTCGGTATGCTCAAGCTCCGCGAGCGCCGAACGCGAGGTTTCAAGCACGTTCTCAGTCTGGGCGTAGCGAAAGAGGTCTTGATTGGGCGTCGTGGTCATCGAATGATCTCCGCGTCGCAGTTGGCCACAACCTTGGCCAGGCGGGCCTTTAGCTCGGGCGTTGGCTTCACCTTATCGAGGACGCCCGGAATGGTGTGGGCGACCTCTTTGCTGACGCCGTTCACCACGATCAGGGTCTTCTCGAACATTTCGCTAACCTGCTGGTAACAGGTCTTGCAGTTGGTGCACTTCGGAACGTCCTCGTCGCGGAGGAACGGCACGTCGGCGCCGCCGCCGTTCGTCGCCTTGGATGGAGCGGCCG
>JBAVVQ010000180.1:0-6817 GCA_049697375.1 Rhodomicrobium sp. | reverse complement strand
AATACCGCTTCAACCGCAGATACAGGCTCGAAATCCTCATCGACAGGCTCGCCTATGTCTCGCTCAGGACAGCTCCTATGCCGTACAAACTGCTGAAATTGGCTGACCTTTATGCGTAATCAGGATTAAATTTAATGCCGGAATTATTTCATTTACTGGGACGAGCAAAAGTCCGTTAAATATATTTCGGCTTCGGAAATTAACGCGTGCGCTGAGCCGGACCATCTGCGGCGCAGGCGGCTGCGATGGCGTCCCGTTCGTCTTTTTCCTCATATTTATCAGGGGTTAGAGCGGGCTTAAGCGGCATTAACCTGCCGGAAAGGCGCTTTCGCCGAAAATCTTTCAGGATAGGGAATGCGGACGAAAGCGTCAGGGACAGGTTGACAAGCAGATGCCGCCAGTCGCCGGATGTATACAAAATGCCAGCCTCGGAGCCTGGTCTCGAGCCATCGGCGATCACCGGCCAGGGTCAAGCCCGGCCTTGGATTGCCCGGCCTCAAATCGGTACGCCGCGATCTTTCAGCTGTTTGCGGACGTCTTGCTCGATTTCCTGCCCGATCTTGCGGCCCCAGGCCTGGCCGAGCTGCATGCTCTGCTGGACAAGTTCCGGCTGAAGCTGAATGAATTTCGCCCCGATGGGGGTCTTATAGAATTTGATGATCTCGTTGATCTCGTCCACGGTCAGCTTCTCGGCGTACAGCGCCGCGATCTGATCCAGAAGCTCCTGCTTTCGTTGCGAGAACTTCTCCGGAATGCGCGGAAAACATCCTTGATCTCAGCCGCATGATCGGGCTTGAGGCTTACGAATGCGTTCTCAAGCTGCTGCGTAATCAGCGGCACGACGACATCGAACTGCTTGGCCGACCCCACAACCACCAGGAGCTCCTTGGCGGCGGCGAGGCGCGCCGGATCAGCGTCCTTCTCTGCAAAGCTGGGCGCGGGAACGGTTACCGACAAAACCGCGACAAACATTGAGGCCAGCAGAAGCCGCGCCCCAAATCCCTCTTTGTGTCTCAAGCGATGTCCTTTCCGGTTCGATTGGGTCATGCCTTTTCGTACCGGCTGCGGGAGAGCGGCGCACGGCATTTCTCCGCAGGCCGCTCATCAAGATGTGGAAGACCTCGCGCCGCAAGAGGTCTTTCAAGACCTGCTTCAGCCTGTCACATCGAAGGCGGCAAACGCCGCCATATTCACAAGGTCGTTGTCCGTTGACCCAAGCGACGCGATCTGCACCGGCTTGGAAAGCCCAACGAGGATCGGCCCAATGACCGTCCCCCCGCCAAGCTCCTGAAGCATCTTGGTCGAGATGCTTGCGGAGTGGAAGCCGGGCATGACGAGCACATTCGCGGTGTCGGTCAGGCGGCAGAACGGGTAGAGAGCCATCGCGCGCCTGTTCAGAGCAACGTCGGCGCCCATATCGCCGTCATATTCGAACTCGACCTCCCGCTGGTCGAGAACCCGCACCGCCTCGCGCACACGCTCGGCCCGCTCGCTCGGCGGGTTGCCGAAGGTCGAGAACGCCAGAAGCGCGACGCGCGGCGTCATCCCGAATCGCGACGCGACGCCAGCGGCCTCCACGGCGATGTCGGCCAGGTCTTCAGCGTCCGGCTGAGCCGCGATCGAGGTATCGGCGACAAGCACCATCCTTCCGCGGCTAATGATGACGGAAACGCCGATCACGCGGCGGCCATGCTTCGGATCGAGAACGCGCCGGACATCATGGAGCGCCGTGGACCAGTTCCGGGTGACGCCCGTGACCATGGCGTCCGCATGGCCATGCGCAATCATGCATGCCGCGAAAACGTTGCGGTCGTTGTTCACGAGCCTTTGGCAATCGCGATAGAGGTAGCCGTGCCGCTGGAGGCGCCGGTAAAGGAACTCGGCATAGGTCGCGTTGTGCTCGGAATGGAGCGCGTTATGGATCTCGAGTTCCTCGTGATTCACGCCCGCCATAAAGAGAGCCTGCCGGATCTGCGCGTCGCGGCCGATCAGGATGGGTTGCCCCAGCTTCTGAGATGCGAAGGAACTTGCGGCGCGGACAACCAGTTCCTCTTCGCCCTCTGTGAAGACCACGCGTTTCAGGTTGAGGCGCAGCGAGTCGAAAATAGAGTTTATGAACCCCGCCGCCGGGTCGAGCCGCGCCGAAAGCCTGACCTTGTAGCCTTCCATGTCGATGATCGGCCTGCGCGCGACGCCTGAATCCATCGCAGCTTTTGCGACCGCGCACGGAATCTCGCAGATGAGACGCGGGTCGAAGGGCGCGGGAATGATGTAGTCGGGGCCATAACGCAAGCGCCGGCCGTAGACCTTGGCAACCGCGTCAGGCACATCGGAGCGCGCCAGCTCCGCCAGCGCCCGAGCCGCTGCGATTTTCATCGGCTCGTTGATGGTCCGGGCCTGGACGTCGAGCGCCCCGCGGAAGATGTAGGGAAAGCCAAGCACATTGTTGACCTGGTTTGGATAGTCCGAGCGGCCTGTGGCGACGATGGCGTCGTCACGGACCTGGGCGACTTCCTCCGGCGTGATTTCCGGGTCGGGGTTCGCCATGGCGAAGATGACGGGCTGCTCGGCCATACTGGCGACCATCTCCTTCGTCAACGCGCCGGCGGCCGAAACACCGAAGAAGGCATCCGCGCCTTCAACGGCCTCGGCAAGGGTGCGCGCTTTTGTATCGACGGCATGGGCGGACTTCCATTGGTTCATGCCCCTCTCGCGGCCGCGGTAGATAACGCCAGACCTATCGCAGAGCGTTACATTCTCATGGCGCACGCCCATCGCTTTCATGAGTTCAACGCAGGCGATACCGGCGGCGCCCGCGCCATTGCAGACTATCCTGACCTCCGCCATGTCGCGTTCTGTCAGGTGCACGGCATTGATTAGCCCCGCGGTTGCGATGATCGCCGTCCCGTGCTGGTCGTCATGGAAGACGGGGATATCCATAAGCTCGCGCAGCCGGCTTTCGATAATGAAGCAGTCCGGCGCCTTGATATCTTCCAGATTGATGCCGCCCCAGGACGGCCCGAGATAGCGCACCGCGTTCACGAAGGCGTCCACATCCTGGGTGTCGACCTCGATGTCGATGGAATCGACGTCGGCGAAACGCTTGAAGAGAACGGCCTTGCCTTCCATCACCGGCTTCGAAGCCAGCGCACCGAGATTGCCGAGCCCGAGAATAGCGGTGCCGTTGGAGATGACCGCGACGAGATTGCCCTTCGCCGTGTAGTCGTAAACGAGCCTCGGGTTTTCAGCGATGGCTTCGACGGGAACCGCGACGCCCGGCGAATAGGCGAGACTGAGATCGCGCTGCGTCGCCATCGGCTTTGTCGGCACGATTTCGAGCTTTCCAGGCTTGCCCTCGGAGTGAAATTGAAGCGCTTCTTGGCGCGTGAATTTGCGTTGAGGGGTGACAGCTGCTTCCCGCGGTTGGGAGGGCGGCGTTTCGGATACGGTCTTGAGCCTCGTCCTTGCGGCGGGTTTGGAAGGGGGCATCGCTTTTCTTCGTTGAATTAAGGAATGGATTGAATGCAGGCTCCGCTGGCGGAAAGGCCTCCTGCGACGTTAGACTCGCGGGGTGTGCCGCACAAGCTCGGACCAGCTCCGAAATAGCCCTTTTTCACCAAGGTGTGATGAAACAAAAATATCTGCAGGTGCTGTTGCGCCATGTCTGTCGGGCCCGACAGAACCTTCTGTGCCGCTGTTGAAAATGACCGTGGCGCATTCCGAACAAACACATCAGCTAGCAGCATAACTTTCGGAAGACGCTAGAATAATCCGTCCCATTCGGCGCCAGAATTTCAACAATCAACATCATATGGAGCCTGTTGTGGGCTGCATAAGAAGGACTGGGCCGAACCTCAATCCTGGGGCTTTGCCTTTTGTTGGGCTGGCGCAAGCCGTAAGTTGTATGATGAATATGAAGCAAATATTTAACGTTGATCTGAGAAAACCGTGAAACCTTTCCCGACATTCTTCGCAGCGTCAGTAAGGCTTAACGGCGCAGCGTAGGCGGAATAATAAAAGCGGTCAATCCTTATGATTCATGCTGTTCTTATCGCATTCTTACTGATGCTTGCGCCTCAAGGCGCCGAGGCTGCGCACCGGAACACAGCTGCGCGACCCGCCGCTCGCCCCGCTGCGGACGCGGCGGCGCGCAGCTTCCGGGACTGCCCTAATTGCCCCGAAATGGTGGTTGTCCCGGCGGGAGAGTTCTTGATGGGATCCCCGGAGAGCGAGCGGGGGCGCGGCAAAGATGAGGGGCCGCAACACCCGGTCACGATTGCGCGGTCCTTTGCGGTCGGCAAATTTGAAGTGACGTTTAACGAGTGGGACGCCTGCGTAGCGGATCGCGGCTGCACATACAATCCTCTCGACGAGGGTTGGGGGCGCGGCCGGCATCCGGTGATCAACGTGTCCTGGAACGACGTCCAGCAGTACACAGCCTGGCTCTCGAAAAAGACGGGGAAGGAATACAGGCTCTTGTCTGAAGCGGAATGGGAATACGCCGCCCGGGGAGTAACTAAAACATCCGATGCGAGCACGCCCTTCTCGACCGGGCAGACGATCAGCTACAGGCAGGCAAACTACGACGCGAATTTCACCTACGGGTCGGGCCAGCAGGGCACATACCGCCAGAAGACCACCGATGTCGGGACATTCCCCCGGAACGGATTCGGCCTCTTTGACATGCACGGCAATGCCTGGGAATGGGTTCAGGATTGCTACGAGCCCTCTTACGACGGCGCTCCATCTGACGGCTCGCCCGCGAAGCAGGCGCAATGCGATCTGCGCGTTCTTCGCGGCGGCGCCTGGAATTATTATCCCAAGCTCCTGCGTTCAGCATACCGTTATGCGACGCCGGCCGATATTCGCCTCAATAATTTTGGATTCCGCATTGCGAGGGCCATGTGATGCTCGGGAGATGGACAATTACGAATTCGAGGCTTTCTGGCATGACATATAAATCCCTCCGGTCTTGCGCCGCCGCTCTTATCGTTGCGGGCTTCGCATTCGGCGGAATGCCGGACGCGGATGCCCGAAAGGCCGAAAGGGAAGACCGGTTCGTTCCGAACCACGCCCCAGGCACGCCGCTCCTTGCGGTCGTGGGTCTCGCGGAGCAGCGAATTTCCATTTACGACGCCAAAGGCAAGATCATGGAATCGCCGGTGTCTAGCGGCCAGACCGCCTACGAGACACCTGCCGGGATTTACAGCATCGTGCAGAAGGAGGAGGAACATCACTCCAACCTCTACGACGATGCTTCCATGCCCTTCATGGAGCGCATCACCTGGACCGGCATGGCGCTCCACGCTGGCGTGCTGCCGGGCTACGCGGCTTCGCACGGCTGTGTGCGCTTGCCTCATGATTTTGCGGAACGCCTCTATGACGTGACCAATATGGGAATGCGCGTAGTGGTCGCACGCGAAGACATCACTCCGGCGGAAGTCTCCCAACCGTTCATGTTCGGCAGCATGAAGCAGAAAGGGCCAGGGGCCGACCGCTCCCTTCGCGAGGGCATTTCGCCGACCCGCTATTCGCCCTCGGCCAGCGACGACGCTCTGTCGCAACTCAGAATGACGCTTGCGCAAAGGAGCGCCGATGCCCAGAACGCTGCGAGGAAGGTGAAGGACTTGAGGCTGGCGGCTTCGAAGAGCAACACAGAAGCTGCGTCCGCCGCGCGCTCCTTGCAAGCCGTGGAGAGCAATTTCGCCAAGGCCGAAGCAGATGTGAAAGCTGTTGAGCAAGCGCTTGAAAAGGCTGTCCCTGAGAAGGTGGCGCAGTTAGCGGAGGCAAAGGCTCAAGCGCTCTCCAGGCTGAACGTCGTCCAGGCGCAACTTGATGCGGCCAAAGCTCAGGCGCAGTCCAAAGCCAATACCGCCTCGCAAGCGCAGGCCGATGTCAAGACTGCCGACGCGGCGCTTTCGCTGGCGCTGGATGCGTCAGAGGAAGCGCGGCTGAACCTTAGTCCTGTCTCGGTCTTCATCAGCCGGAAGACGATGCGTCTTTACGTCCGGAAAGCCAATCAGCCGGTCTATGAATCTCAGGTCATGATCAGCGATCCCAGCAAGCCCATCGGATCCTTCGTCTTTACAGCCTTGGAGGCTGGACCGTCCGGCGCGATGAAGTGGAATGTCGTGTCCATGTACAAGGACGCCACCAACATTGAGCCGTTCTCGAAGGAAAAACAGAGCTCCGCCAGGGGGCGCCGTGATACGGCTCCGGCCGACGTCGCCGGGGCGGATGCTGCTCTTAACCGCCTCACGATCCCGGAAGACGCTCTCGACTACATATCGAAAGCCGTTTTGCCGGGCTCTTCGCTGATCATCTCGGATGAAGGCCCGAGCATCGAAACGGGCAAGGATACCGATTTTGTGGTCTTCATGAGCGGCGAACCTCAGGGCGGCATTGCGGTCCGGGCGCATCATCATGAGATGGCCAGGCGCGACAGGGGTTTCTTCGAGGGCGATTGGTGGGGTTCATCCTGGTCTAATGGCGAGCAGCCGCGGTCGCGGCAGCGCCGTGGCAACAGCGGAGGCTGGATCGGCGGCGGCAGTTGGGGCGGATTCCCATTCTAGTGTTCCGACTCTAACGCTTGGCGCCCATTTATTACGGCGCCGAGGACAGTTCTCGCGCGTTGATGCTTCTCAAGAATGATATTGGCGGTCTTTGTCCAAACGAAGGGTTTTGGCGAGGCATTGTTTTTGGCGAGATAGTCATCGATGGCGGCCTCCAACTCGGCGACGCTCTTGAAGACGCCGCGCCGGATGCGCTTGCCTGTGATCTCGGCGAAGAAGCGCTCAACGAGGTTCAGCCAGGACGA
>JBAVVQ010000179.1:0-12498 GCA_049697375.1 Rhodomicrobium sp. | reverse complement strand
GTGTTCCGAAAACCAGCCTTCGTATTGCGGCCTATGGCGCTGCCGACGAAACAAATGCGGCCATTGGTTTGGCGCGACTGTTGTTACCTGCCGATCAGACCCTCGTGGCGGACATGCTGGCGCGGATACAGAACGACCTTTTCGATCTTGGAGCCGACCTCTGCGTGCCGGACACAGGCCAACCGCTCCCCTACACGCCGCTGCGGATGAAAATGGAGCAGGTCGAGCGGCTTGAGCGCGAAATCGACCTCATGAATGCGGAGATGGCGCCGCTGGCGTCCTTCATTCTTCCGGGAGGATCCCAGGCCGCGGCCGCGCTGCATGTGGCGCGCACGGTTTGCCGCCGCGCAGAGCGCGCCATCGCGGAACTGAAGCAGGTCAAGGGAGAGCAGGTAAGCGATGCGGTGAGCCGCTACGTCAACCGCCTGTCCGATCACCTTTTTGTCGCCAGCCGGTATGTGAATGACAAAGGGAAGACGGACCTTCTCTGGCAGCCGGGCAAAAATGCATAATAATGCATAATTAAGTTGGATAATGCATAATTAGTTAGCGGAATGCATTGCCTCGAGATCGTTGGGTTCGTCCATGCTGTTTGTGCCGATTTGGGATATGAACCATCTCAAAAGGGTAAGATTTCAGTATGTGACGGTAGGCCTGATTGTTCTGAACACCTTGATCTATTTCGTTTTTGGAACCCATCTCTTTTTGCATTCCCCCGCCAGTTTTGTGGACGCCCTGGCTTTCAAGCCGCGGGAGGTGACGAGCATCCATGATTTCATGGAGCATGTGCGGGAGCAGTTCAGGCTTCTCACCTACATGTTCATGCATGGAAGCGTCTGGCATCTCCTGGGGAACATGGTCTTCCTCTTTGTCTTCGGCGACAATGTCGAGGATGCATTAGGGCATGGGCGCTTTATCGTTTTTTATCTGCTTTGCGGCGTGATCGCAGCTGTCGTGCACAGCGCCGTCACCATTTCCCCGGATGTGCCTCTGATTGGGGCAAGTGGCGCTATTGCCGGCGTCATCGGAGCTTATGTGATACTTCACCCGAGCGTCCGCATCTGGGTTCTGTTTCCCGTCCCGGTTGTTTCGTTTCTGCCGCTTCGGTTCTCGGCGGCTTTTGTCATCGGCCTGTGGATTATGTATCAGATCGCGAGTGGACTTTTCCTGACCGGAGAAGCGACTGCCTGGTGGGCCCATGTTGGCGGCTTCTTCGCGGGAGCGCTTCTCGTCATTATCATGAGAAGACCTGGCGTTCCCCTTTTCGATACGGCGACAGGCATACAATGAGCTGGCCGAATGTCTAACCTGCGGCGGATTGACTCTTTCGCAGGTGCGAAATACGCTTGCCTTTCTGAATGGCGCAGCAAATGAATACGATCAAACCATCAGGTAAGTTGACCCGGCGGTACGGCGCAGCATATTCGATGGATAAGAAAGCCGGGGCACTGTTCACATGAGAATACTGGTACCTGTCAAACGGGTCGTCGACTACAACGTTAAAATCCGGGTCAAACCGGATGGAAGCGGCGTGGACATCGCGAACGTCAAAATGTCCATGAATCCCTTCGATGAAATTGCCGTTGAGGAAGCGCTTCGCCTTAAGGAGGCCGGGCACGCGACCGAGGTTGTCGCCGTCTCCGTAGGACCGCAAAAGGCGCAGGAAACGTTGCGCACCGCGCTTGCGATGGGAGCCGACCGCGCCATCCTTTACAAGACAGACCTGAACCTAGAGCCATTGGCGATTGCGAAAATCCTTAAGGCCGCCGTGGAACAGGAAAAGCCCGGGCTTGTGATTTTGGGCAAGCAAGCCATCGACGACGATTCCAATCAGACCGGCCAGATGCTGGCGGCGCTTCTCAATTGGCCGCAAGGCACCTTCGCATTCAAGCTCGCCGCCAAGGACGGCGCTCTGGACGTGACGCGCGAGGTCGATGGCGGCCTGCAAACTGTTTCCTTGAAGCTTCCTGCAATCGTGACAGCCGACCTGCGGCTCAACCAGCCGCGCTACGCATCGCTGCCAAACATCATGAAGGCGAAGAAGAAACCCTTGGATGAACGCGACGCCGCAGCGGTTGGAGTTGACATTACGCCTAAAATCAAGGTGATAAAGACGGTCGAACCGCCCACGAGGAAGGCTGGCATCAAAGTGAAGACGGCAATCGAGCTCGTGGATAAGCTGCGCACTGAAGCGGGAGTGTTGCAATAATGGCCATTCTTTTGGTTGCGGAGCACAATAATCGCGCGCTGAGCGGCGCGACAGCAAAGGCGCTGACCGCTGCGAAAGCGCTGGGCGGGCCGGTCCATGTCCTTGTGGCCGGTTCAAACGCCGCAGGCGTCGCTGAGAAGGCGGCGGCTCTGAGCGGCGTCGACAAGGTTCTCCTGGCGGATGCCGAACATCTCAAGGCTCAGCTCGCGGAAGATTTGGCCGCGCTCGCCGTCCCGCTGATGGACGGATACGACGCTCTCGTCGTCGTTGCCTCGACGACAGGCAAGAATTTCGCGCCAAGGGTCGCAGCGCTTCTGGATGTTGCGCAGCTCTCGGATGTGACGGCGGTTCTGAGCCCGACGCAGTTCGAGCGGCCGATTTATGCCGGCAACGCGATCCAGACCGTCGAATGCTCCCAAGGCAAAAAGGTGCTGACAATCCGCACCACGGCCTTCGCCGCCTCGCCTGAAGGCGGCTCGGCTGCAATCGAGCCGGTCGCAGCGCCTGCGCCGAATGGCGTCTCTAAATTTGTCGGCGAAGAGTTGTCTCAATCGGAACGGCCAGAACTCACCGCGGCCAAGGTCATCATTTCCGGCGGCCGCGGCATGCAGTCCGGCGAGAACTTCAAGCTCTTGGATCGGATCGCCGATAAGCTAGGCGCAGCGGTCGGGGCAAGCCGCGCGGCCGTGGATGCGGGGTTCGTTCCGAACGACTATCAGGTCGGCCAGACTGGCAAGGTTGTTGCACCTGAGCTTTACATCGCGGTTGGGATCTCGGGCGCAATTCAGCACCTTGCCGGCATGAAGGACTCAAGAGTGATTGTCGCTATCAACAAGGATGAGGAAGCTCCGATTTTCCAGATCGCGGATTATGGGCTCGTTGGAGACCTTTTCCAGATTTTGCCCGAATTTGAAGCGGCGCTCGACAGCCGGAAATAGCCTGCAAAGAATCCAGAGTTTCACCATGGTCCAAGTCACAACCCCAATGTTTCGCGGCAATCCGTTCATAAAAAGAAGCGAGGTGCGGGAGCATGCGCCTATCAGGACGGTGGGCATCATCGGGGCGGGCCAGATGGGCAACGGCATCGCCCATGTCGTATCTCTCGCCGGCTACAATGTCCTTCTCAACGACATTAGCAGGGAGCGGGTCGAGTCGGCGCTCGCAACGATCAATGGCAATATGAGCCGTCAGGTTCATCGTGGAAAGATAACGTCGGAAGACCGCGACAAGGCTCTCTCGCTGATCAGCTATGCGAGTTCACTAGATGCTTTAGCTGACGCGGACATGATCATGGAGGCCGCCACAGAGGACGAGGATATCAAGCGCAAGATCCTGATTGCGCTGTGCCCGCAGCTGAAACCACACCCAATCATCGGCAGCAATACGTCGTCAATTTCGATCACGCGCCTCGCCGCCGTTACCGACCGCCCCGAGCAGTTCATCGGCGTGCATTTCATGAATCCGGTGCCGGTAATGGATCTCGTCGAGATGATCCGTGGCATCGCGACGGACGAGGGGACGTTCAACAATGCGCGCCGCTTCGTCGAGACGCTGGGAAAAACCGTCACGGTCGCGGAGGATTTTCCGGCTTTCATCGTGAACCGTATCCTCTTGCCGATGGTCAATGAGGCCGTTTACACGCTTTACGAGGGCGTGGGTTCGGTCGAGGCTATCGACCTTGCCATGCGCCTTGGCGCACGCCATCCGATGGGGCCGCTTCAACTTGCGGACTTCATCGGCCTCGATACGTGCCTGTCTGTTATGCAAGTGTTGTACGAAGGTTTGGCCGATACCAAATACCGGCCGTGCCCGCTGCTCGTGAAGTACGTGGAAGCCGGGTGGCTTGGCCGAAAGACACAGCGCGGATTTTACGATTATCGCGGGGAAGTCCCTGTCCCCACACGTTGAGAGTCCGGCTTAAAAAGAGCCAGGCTTCTGCTCAGGTCCCGATATTCGGGCGCCGCTGAAAACGCGCATCCCACGGAGTCCAAGGTTACGCCATGTCACTCACCAACCATGCCGGCGCCACCGCATGGGGGGATCGCCCCCACACAGCCGCTGTCGTTCTCGCAAACGGACTAATCATTCAAGGGGACGGTATTGGCGCCACAGGAGAAGCGATAGGCGAAGTGTGCTTCAACACGGCGATCACGGGCTACCAGGAAATCTTGACGGACCCGTCCTATGCCGGGCAGATCATCACGTTCACCTTTCCGCACATCGGAAATGTGGGAGCCAATCCAGAAGACATCGAAACGACAAATCTCGCGGCGGCGTCCGGCGTGCGCGGGTGCATCCTCCATGCATCAATAACAGGCCCATCGAATTACAGGGCCGCTCAGGACCTGGACCGCTGGCTCAATTCCCGCGGCATCATCGGCATCACCGGCGTTGACACACGCGCACTGACGATGCTTATCCGTGAAAGCGGCATGCCGAATGCTATTATCGCCCATAACCCCAATGGCGTTTTCGATTTCGGCGCGCTTACAGCCAAGGCCCGCGCTTGTCCCAGCATGGAGGGCGCCGAACTTGCCCGCATGGTTACGTCGGCGCAAAGCTATCAATGGAGCGAACGGGTGTGGACCTGGAACCGGGGCTTCGCCGAACAGGAGGACCCGGAGTTCCACGTCGTGGCGATCGATTACGGCATCAAGCGCAACATTTTGCGCTGTCTCGCCTCGGCGGGATGCCGAGTGACCGTGCTTCCCGCCGACGCAACAGCTCAAGACGTCTTCCGCCGCAAGCCGGATGGGGTCTTTCTATCAAACGGACCGGGGGACCCCGCGGCCACGGGAGAATACGCCCTCCCGGTCATCCGCAAGATTATCGATTCCGATATGCCCTTGTTCGGCATCTGTCTCGGGCATCAACTCCTTGGGCTCGCCTTGGGCGGCAGAACCATAAAAATGCCTCATGGGCATCATGGAGCCAATCACCCGGTCATGGATTACACGACCGGCAAGGTGGAAATTACTTCCATGAACCATGGCTTCGCAGTGGAACGCGAAAGCCTCCCCAATACCGTCGAGGAGACGCACGTTTCTTTATTTGACGGAAGCAATTGCGGCATCCGGCTCAAAGGGCGGCCGGTGTTCTCGGTCCAATATCATCCCGAGGCATCGCCGGGTCCGCAAGATAGTCATTATCTTTTTATTAGATTTATGAATATGATGAGGCAGAGGCGGCGTCTCCCGGCAGACAGCGAGCGCGGCTCAAGGTTGAGCTGAAGGGATGTTTTGTTGATTGTCTAGCTGCATTTAAGAAAAGCTGACGTGTGTCAGTTTGTAATGCTTCTAATGCCTGGACTTCCGTTCCTATTCGCGTAATTATCTGGCGTCACAAGCGGAATTCCGGCCAGTATCCATTAAGCTGGCTCTTTCGCCCGGGCGCATCCGCGTGTGCGCCGACCCGCCAACGAGGAATGCTTATGGACTACCACGGGAAGTTTGCCCAGGCTCTCGAAGCACTGACTTCCGAGGGACGGTATCGCGTATTCGCCGACATCCTGAGGCGCCGCGGAGAGTTTCCGCGGGCTGTGCGCCACACTCCGGAAGGCACGAAACCTATCACCGTATGGTGCTCTAACGACTACCTCTGCATGGGGCAGCATCCATCAGTGCTGGCCGCCATGCACCAGGCGATCGACGCTGTGGGCGCGGGCTCCGGCGGCACGCGCAACATTTCCGGCACCACTCACTATCACGTTGAGCTGGAAAAGGAACTCGCCGATCTGCACGGCAAGGAAGCAGCTCTTCTCTTCACGTCAGGCTATGTTTCGAACGAGGCGACGCTCTCGACGCTCGTCAAGATCCTGAAAGGCGCGGTCATTTTCTCGGACGAGAAGAACCATGCGTCCATGATCGAGGGCGTCCGGCAAGGCGGCGGCCCAAAGCGCATCTGGCGCCATAACGACCTCGAGCACCTGGAAAGCCTGCTTCAAGAATATGGCCCGGACGTTCCGAAGATCGTGGCGTTCGAATCCGTTTATTCCATGGATGGCGATATTTCACCGATCAGCGACATTTGCGATCTCGCCAAAAAATATGGCGCTTTGACCTATATCGACGAGGTTCACGCTGTCGGTATGTATGGTCCACGTGGCGCAGGCGTAGCCGAGCGCGACAATGCCATGCACAAGATCGACATTATCGAAGCGACGCTCGCAAAGGGCTTCGGCCTGATGGGCGGTTACATCGCTTCGAGCAGAGCCTGCATCGACGCAATTCGCTCCTACGCGCCCGGTTTCATCTTTACGACTTCTCTCGCCCCGGTCATTTGCGCCGGCGCGCTTGCGAGCATCCGTCACCTCAAGACGAGCCAGGTGGAGCGCGAACAGCAGCAACTCCGCGCCGCCATGTTGAAAGAAAGACTGGCGCTTGAGAACCTGCCGGTGATGCACACACCGAGCCATATCGTGCCGGTGCTTGTCGGCGATCCGGTGCAGTGCAAGGCCCTGACGGATTCTCTCCTCGATCGCTTCTCGATCTATGTGCAGCCGATTAACTATCCGACGGTTTCACGCCGTACGGAGCGCATCCGCCTTACGCCCGGCCCGATGCATACCGAGGAACAGATGGACCATCTCGTTCACGCCCTCCGTGTTATGTGGGGCGAAATGGGGCTTCGCAGCGGTTACGATTGGTGCCAGATATGGCGTGGCCGGATCGCGGTCGCGGGTCAGCTTGATCTAGCGGTCGCAGCGGGCGGCTAATACTCCCCGTCTTTTGGGTTTTTGAAGAAAAGCCGCCCGGTCGAACCAGGGTGACTTTTTTCTTTTGCGATTGTGCCGGCTTACATGGGCCTTCGGATTGACTGGGAACGCTTGGTAAGCGATCCTATTAAGCTAAACCTCGGGAGGATGATCATGCTCGACCCGCATCAGGAAGGCTTTGAGAAGCTTGTGACGATGATTGAAGCCATCGATGTGGGGATGCTCACAACCGAGGAGGAAAATGGGGATCTCCGGTCGCGACCGATGACGACACAGAGAGCAGAGAAGGGCGTTCTCTGGTTCTTCACGGGCAAAAACTTGGCGAACGTCAAAAAAGAGGCCCAAGTGAATGTGAGCTACGCGGACCCCAACAACGAGGTTTACGTGTCTGTCTCTGGCGCTGCACGGACGTTCCGCGATCCGGCAAAGGCCCGCGAGCTTTGGAGCAGCGACGCCCAGCGATGGTTTACGGAAGGGCCGGACGACCCGCGCCTGATGATTCTTAAAGTTGAGATCGTGCAGGCCGAATATTGGGATGTGGACAAGCGCGCAATGATCCAGCTTTTGGATAAGGGCGCCGGCGGAGCAGAAATCCTGTCGGCGACCGATCACAAGAAGTTTTCGTAACTATTTATGAAAGTTGCAGGGGCGGGAGACCCTTTTCCAAAAGCTGTTTAGTCCGGGCCGGAACGCCAAGCCCCAGGTTCCCTTTAGCAGGGTGCGGCCTCGGAATACTCCCGCACCCTCCCTCGCGCGGTTGGCCAATAGTCTTTCCGTTACACGAACAATTGAATGCAATGGCGGCTTATGCCCTTGTCAAGCCCTGCCGCCAAGCTAGTACAGCCCGAGGCAAGTGGGCGCCCCAATAGCATGAGCGCTCAAGCGAACTTGCCTTGGATAAGCTGTACTAGATCAATAGCCTGCATCCGCAGCAAATGGGTCAGGACTTCCCGCGGGGCGTACTAGCCTTCGCCAATCCTATCCATCGGACATTCAGGAGACAATTGGAATGACGTCGAACCGGCTTGCAGTCCTTGCCGTCTCAACTCTTTTCGCCACGACCTTGAACGCTTGGGCGGACCCTTCGGCTTACACGTTCGACCCCCTGCACACCGAGGCGCGGTTCTGCTGGAACCATCTCGGCGTCAGCCGCCAATGCGCTCACTTCACCCGCTATGAGGGCGAACTTCTTTACGATGAGGCTGACCCCGAGAAAAGTCAGCTCACGGTGACCTTCAAGACGGACAGCATCGAAACGCTTGTGCCCATTTTCAACCAGCATATGAAAGGCGATAAGCTTTTCGATGCCGCCAAGTACCCCGAAGTCACTTTCAAAAGCACAAAATTCGAGCGGACGGGGGAAAAAACCGGGAAAGTTGCTGGGGACTTGACCGTCCATGGCGTCACAAAACCAGTGATACTCGACGTGACGCTCAATTTTTCAGGCATTCAGCCGATGTCCAAGAAGCAAACCCTCGGCATCGGCGCGGCGACGAATGTAAAGCGTACTGATTTCGGTGTCTCCGCGGCCGCCCCTTTTGTGTCGGATGAAGTTTCGATCGAAATCCAAACTGAGATGTTCAAGAAGGGCTGACGATCCTAGGATAAGGCTCGTGTCTCCCTTTGTTAAATGTTGATGAGCATAAGCTCTGCTTTGCGCTTCCATGGAGTCACTACGCGAGAAGAGCTTATCCGTGGCCTTCTTCCATTGACGCTCACATCTGTGCCGTTAAAAAAAGCGTTAAGTTTCAGGGCCGACTAAAAAATAGCTGCACCTTCATCATGCACGGCGCCTTATTTTTGTGCAGTTTCTGACCCTTGCTCAGAGAATAAGCTGGTCGCCCGCCCAGCCTCATCACAACAGAGGTAAATTCAACGTGTTTCGGCGATGCAGCGCCCATAAGCGCGCCTAACCCTTTTTGGCACAGCTTTTGATAAGCCTTTAGGCGCCGCGTCTTCGCGTTCGCCCATTCCGGCGCGGACTCGATAGAAAAAGGGCGAAGTTCGAAGGCAGGAACAAGTTGGAGGACTCATCATGAAGATGGTGATGGCAATTATTAAGCCGTTCAAGCTCGAGGAGGTCCGGCAGGCTCTCGACGGCCTCGGCATCGAGGGTTTGACGGTCACCGAGGTGAAAGGCTACGGGCGGCAGAAGGGGCACACCGAGATTTATCGCGGCGCCGAATATGAAGTGAGCTTCATTCCTAAGGTGAAGCTCGAGATCGTCGTTCCGACAGAGTCCGTGGAAAAGGTCGTCGAGGCTATTTCGAGCTCCGCGAAGACGGGGCAAATCGGGGACGGCAAAATTTTCGTGTCGCCGATCGAGCAAACGGTGCGCATCCGCACCGGTGAGACTGATGCTGATGCATTGTGATTGGAAAAAGGAAAGAAGAATGACAACGGCCTGGCGTAATTTAATTCTATTCGGAGCCGCGGCGGCCGCGGCGATGGCGATGATTGAGCCATCGTTCGCCGAAGAAGCCGCAGCCGCAGCAGCAGCCGCAGCACCGGCGGTCAAGGCTCCCGATCTCGTCGTCAACAAAGCGGACGACTGCTGGATGATGACGTCGTCGCTGCTCGTCCTCATGATGACGGTTCCGGGGCTCGCGCTTTTCTACGGCGGCATGGTTCGCACCAAGAATATGCTTTCGACGCTCACGCAGGTTTTCGCGATTCAGTGCATTGTTTGCGTCTTATGGTTTGTCTACGGCTACAGCCTCGCCTTCACCGAAGGCAGCGGCGCCACCTCTCCGTTCCTCGGCGGACTCTCGCGTCTGTTCCTGCAGGGGATCATAACGTACGGGCCTGATGGACACACTCCCACATTTGCCACCGCTTCGACTTTCTCGGTGGGCGTCGGCATAGACGAACTTGTTTATGTCTGCTTCCAGATGACCTTCGCGGCCATCACAACCGCCCTTGCCATCGGCGGTTTCGCCGAGCGGATGAAGTTCTCGGCTATCGTGCTTTTCGCCATCCTCTGGCTTACGATTGTTTACATCCCGATCGCTCACTCGGTTTGGTTCAACCCTGGTCCTAACGATCTCGCAACGGCAAATGACGCTGCCCTGGCGCGGTCGGGCTTCGGCTTCCAGATGGGCGCTCTTGACTTCGCAGGCGGAACGGTCGTTCACATTAACGCCGGTGTCGCGGGCTTCGTAGGCGCGCTTCTCCTCGGCCGCCGCATCGGCTATGGCAAAGAAGCCATGCCTCCCCATTCGCTGACCCTCACCATGGTTGGCGCTTCGCTCCTGTGGGTTGGCTGGTTCGGCTTCAACGCTGGATCGAACCTCGAAGCCAATTCCGGCGCCGTTGTCGCCATGGGGAACACCTTCGTCGCAACCGCCGCAGCAGGCCTCTCCTGGATGTTTGTCGAGTGGATCTTCAAGGGCAAGCCAAGCCTTCTTGGCCTGGCTTCGGGTGTCGTCGCCGGTCTCGTGGCCGTGACGCCCGCTTCCGGTTATGCTGGACCGATGGGCGCGCTTGTGCTTGGCCTCGTCGCCGGCGCGATCTGCTTCTTCTTCTGCACCGCGGTTAAGAACGCGCTCGGTTACGATGACACGCTTGACGTATTTGGCGTCCATGCCATCGGGGGCTTTGTCGGCGCGATCGGCACCGGCATCGTTGCGGCTCCCTTCTACGGCGGCGTGGGCGTCATCGATTACACGAAGTGCGTGGTCAAGGACGGCATGGTCACCAGCAGCTGCCCCATCGGCGACTACGACATGGCGGCTCAGGTTCTCATTCAGTTCAAGAACGCAATGATCACCGTTGGCTGGTCTGCGGTGGGCAGCCTGATCGTGTACCTCATCATTTCGGCGATAGTCGGCTTGCGTGTCTCGCCCGAAGGCGAGCGCGAAGGGCTCGACATCTCGCAGCATGGTGAGCGCGCCTACAACATGTAAGCCAACGCCGGGGCCGGCGGGAATGCCGCCCCCAAGCCTGCAGGCAGCCGCTCTTCCTCCTCCCTTGGGGCGGCTTGTGAGCCCGGGATAGCATCCCGGGCTTTTTTTCGCGTTTTCATTATGGGCGCCGGGGTGTAAAGTCCCGCTCTTTCAAGTTGAAAGCCAGGTTTGGAGCGCCTTTGCCCGATACGATTCTGTCCGCGATCCAATCGCCTTTTCAGAGGCTTCGGGAGCTTTTAGGGAATGAGAAGCCGGGCGCATCCCCTATCGATATGACGATCGGGGAGCCGAGGCACGGCGTTCCGCGCTTTGTGATGGAAATCATCGCGGACAAATGGGAGAGCTTCGGAAAATACCCGCCGATCGACGGCGTCCCGGAGTTGAGGCAGGCCATTGCTGATTGGCTCATTCGGCGCTATCGGCTTGAATCTGGCCTTCTCGACGGCGGCATCCTTCCCCTTTGCGGAACAAGGGAAGGGCTGGTCTCGGCGCTTACCATCGCGGTGGCGCTTAGAGGAAGCAGCCACGCTGCCGTTTTGATGCCGAATCCGTTCTATCAGGCGTATTATGCGGCTGCGTTGACGGCAGGCTGCGAGCCAGTGTTGCTTTCTTCGCCGGCTGCAGCGTGCTTTCTGCCGGATTTGGATGCGCTCGATTGCAAGCTCCTTGATCGCACAGCTGCGTTCTATCTCGCCTCGCCCGCCAACCCGCAGGGCGCGGTTGCTTCCGGCGCCTATCTCGAACGGCTGATCGGCCTCGCGCGAAAGCACGGCTTTTATGTCTTCTCTGACGAATGTTATTCCGAGATTTACCAAGGCGATCCTCCGCTAGGAGCCCTCGAAATGGCGGCGCGCTCTGGCTGTTTCGACCACGTTCTTGTCTTCAATTCCTTGTCCAAACGGTCAAGCTCTCCCGGGCTTCGCTCCGGCTTCATCGCAGGCGATGGGTCCTTCCTCAAGGACTACCTGAAGTATCGCAACGTCGCTTCGCCGCAAGTGCCGGTTCCCATTCAGCACGCCTCCGCGGCGCTGTGGGCGGACGAAGAGCATGTCGCTCGGAGCCGGGCGCTTTACAGGGAGAAGGTCGCGCTCGCATCGCGCAAGCTTGGAGCGTTGCAAGGGTTTTATGAGCCGGCTGGCGGCTTCTTCCTCTGGCTCGATCTCTTAAATTTTGGTGGAGGTGAACGCGCCGCGGTAACCATTTGGAAAGGATGCGGTGTCAAAATTCTTCCCGGCGCCTATCTGGCTCAACCTGACGCCAGCGGGGTCAATCCGGCGAAGGATTACGCCCGGCTCGCGCTCGTAGACCCGCTCGATGTGACGCGGGAAGCATTAGACCGGCTCGCGTCGTTTTTGTTGTGACGAGAGTCATGAGTGGGGTGGCGTACGCGGATGCAAACGAGGCGGACACGGTTTTTGCCGAAGGCGCTCACGGTCGAATTGCGCCGTCTGCCTTGGCGGCTACTGGGCGCTTCGCTTGTTGGCATCGCGGCTGCCTGTTGGCTCGCCTTGATCAGTTGGTCCTACGGGGATCCGAGCCCCAGTTACGCAACCTTGGCGCAACCGCATAATTGGCTTGGACGCCGGGGCGCCAGCGTCGCCGATGCGCTCATGCAAAGCTTTGGCCTGGCCTCCCCCTTCCTGGTCCTGCCGCTTGCCGCGCTCGGATTG
>JBAVVQ010000178.1:0-2526 GCA_049697375.1 Rhodomicrobium sp. | reverse complement strand
AAAGCGCCCGAGGCCGAAGCGAAGCGGAGGACGGCGTAGGGCCGTTATTTTGTTGGCGATGCAAAGGGCGCCCCAGGCGGCCGGCGGAAAATAACGGCCATCTCGCCGTTGCCCGCCGCCGGCGCCTCTGGCCTCCTCGCCACTCTCAAGGCGCAAAGCGGCTCCCCACGCGGGAGGGTGTGGCGATGCCTGATGGCTGGCGAACCCGCCGTCGAGCGCGGCAGCTAATTAGGCTGCGAACCGGATGCGATCTTCCGGCGCCATTTGCGGGACGATCCGCGTCTTGACGACGTAAGCCGGCGCTTCGCAAAGGTCGATGTTGAGGTCCTTGGCGATCGAAGTCAGGACCAGCATCTCGATGCCGGCTTCGTCGCATCGCTGTCCGAGCCGCTTTTCCGCAAACGCGCCTGACGCATCGTTTTCGCGAAGGAGGTAGAGCCGGCGGAGGCTTTTGGGCAGGACAAGCGCCGAAAGATGGGCGGCCGACAGGCCCGCGGCCATGGGCATCGCCGGAAACAGCGACAACAGGGAAAGAACGGTCTCGATGCCCTCGCCGGCCGCCATGACATCGCGGGCGGTCCCGAACCGCACCGCATGGCCCAGCAGGTTGCCCATCGCGCGGCGCGGTTCCGGCAGAGGCGCCTTGCCCCCGCCGTCGCGCATGGGCGTTAACTTAAGGCTGGGATAGCTTGATAAGTCCGTTCTCGGGGCGGTTCGAGTAGGCAGCGTCTGGCGACGCTTGCTTTGGGCATCAGCGCCGGCATGAGGGCCGCCAGCAGGGCTTTGGCTGCGAGAGATGTTAGTCGCCAAACCAGCGGTGCAGTTACGCGGCCATGCGGGGAGAGATCTCAGGCGCGCTTGTGTGCGGCTCGAGCAGGAGGGCCATCAGGAGATGAGCCAATATCCAAGTTATGGCCGTCTCGGGGTCCTCGCTTGGCGGCGCTGACAGACCAATGAGACTTTTCAAGCGCTTAAACGCAAGCTCGACGCGCCAGCGGGCGCGGTACAACTCGCCGATCTCGGCGGCGGCGAACGCCTTTGCATCGAGCGAGGTGACAAGAATAACCCATTCGGCTGCCGTCAGCGTGCCGGCGGATATGGCGTAGCCTTCGCGCTTTGCGGCAGCCCGCGCCTTCGCGCGCGCGGCCTCGGCCGCCTCCTTGGGCTTGCGAAACGCAACAAGCCGAAGAGCCAACGGCGGCGCTTTTTTGCGCCCAATCCAGATGGGCGTATCGAGAAGGCCGACGCCCTCCGCAACCGTGAGAGCGGCCAGGAGGTCGAAGGGTTTGCCATCCTTGCCAAGCCAGCGCGCTCCCTTCCAAGGCGTGCGCACGATGACATCGGCGCCCTGCTCCAAAACATGCGCCAGAGGATCGGGATGCATGTATCCGCGATCGGCGACGGCGATGTCGCCTTTGGCGTAGGATACGCGGTCGAGCCGCTCGCCGCCCTTCTCATCGGTCAACTCGATGAAGCTGAAACGTTCCGCTGGAAGGTCGAAGGCGCAGTGAAGCCGCCATAGCCCATTGTTGTTCTTGGCTTCTCTACCGGCCTTTGGAACGCTCGTCCCGTCCAGCAGCCGGATGCGCCGCCCTTTCGACGCTGGCTGAACGGCAGCGCCGAGTAAGGCGCCGACCAAATATTCCATCCAGGCGCGACACTTGCGCAAACGCTTGAGCAGGGCGACGCTGGAAAGGTCTGCAAGGCCAACCGACGACGCCCAGGCGCTTGTGGTTCTTAACCCCATGCCCCCCAAGCAATAGGCCAGGATGAGCCGCAACAAATCGGTTGCGCACCCCACCGCCCGCGCCCGCTGAAAGGCCCCAAGTTCACGGGCGGAAGTCTTGATAACAGCCTCTCCGCCAAGTCGCGCCAACGAAGATTGCCACAGCTCATTCAAAAGCGATTCGTGCCCCATGCCTTGCTAGAATCTGACTCGATTCCAACTGGCAAGCATAAGTTAACGCCCATGCGCCGTCGCGGGCGAGCCAGGTGCGCTGCAGCCCGAAGAGCTTGCCGCGTTCATCGGTTACGACGCCCAGGAGCGCGGGCCATTCTTCGCGAGAGTCATCCTTATCCGGACGATAGAAGCATGTGGGGGTGGAACCTCAAAGAGGGCCAGGACAGTCTCGCCGTGATGCGGCGGCGGCGCAGATAGGTCTCGGCGATCGTGCCCGTTATGGGTTGCGATAAGGCGTGAAGACGCGCCGCGGCGGCGGGTGTGCCGGTTTGCCTTCTGAGGAGAAGGCTTTCGGGCTTTCTGACAATTGTGGGCTCACGGAGAAAGCGGCGGGCTTCCTCCATTGTCGACCGAAAGTCAGCGAGCCCTCGCGCGAGGCGGATGAGAACGAGAAGATCGCCGTGTTCAGCCGTTGCGGCATCCAGCCAAGACCCTCGACGCTCGCCGATGAGCCGGACGAACAAGCTTTGGCCGGGATTGCCTTGAACGTCGCCGACGATCCAGTAACTCCCGCGGCGGCGGCCGCGGAGCAGGTAGGCGGAGCACACCGTCTCGGCCTGATCGGC
>JBAVVQ010000177.1:0-5865 GCA_049697375.1 Rhodomicrobium sp. | reverse complement strand
ATCGGGCCATTCTGCATTACGGGTTCATGGAGCAGCCCAATGTTCCCGCAGCCCTCGTAAACGCCTCCCACGAGGGCCAGGTTTTCGATCTCAATCGCATGTCCTTTTTTGTCAGCCGCGAGACGATCGTCCCCCGGCTGCCGCCACGCATGGGGCTGTGGCGGGAATTATTCTTCAAGCTCATGCTGCGCAACGCAGCGAGCGCCACGGAATTCTTTCAGATCCCCGCCGAACAGGTGGTGGAACTCGGCACGCAAATCGAGATTTGAAACCGCGCGCCGATGAGAGGCTGCTTGGGCTCAACAGCGAGCCTGAACAGCGAAAGCGCCGCCGCCTCGGCAAGGTCAAGAAGCCGCGCCTATTTCAGCGCCGCGGCTCAGCCCGCCTTATGCTGGAAGAAGAAGCGAACCATTTCCCTCGATGCATCGGGGCCGAGGGGATCGGTATGAGACGCCGAGGCGGAGCCGCCTGACCATGCGTGGCCGCTCTCGCGGACGCGCCAGTATTCGCAGAGCGTGCGCCCCGTTTCATCGGCATAGAAGGTGCGGACGTAGTTGCGGCCCCCGGTGGTCCGGCCTTGTTCCGCTTCCCGACGCAACCCGCTTGCGCTTCCCACCGCCTTCGATACAACAGCCTCGCCGTTGGAGTGATTGACGATCATATCCTTCTCGCCATGAAAAATGATCGTCGGGACAAGTTGCGCCGATGGCTTCTGCACCTTCGCGCCGAGGCGCATGGCGTCGAATGCGGACGCCAGATCCTTGGCCGCCGCCGACGGCAAACCCGAATGCACGCCAACACCGGCGTAGAGATCGGGATAGACGTCGCCCATGATCGCCGCCGCCGCACCGCCTGCCGAAAGCCCCGCGACATAGACGCGCTTCGGATCCACGCCATGCCGGCGAATGATCTCCTCGGTGATTCCCGCAAGGAGCGATGGCTCGCCCTCCCCGCGGCGCTGATCTTGCGGCCTGAACCAGTTCCAGCACTGCGTGATATTTGCGCGCAAAGTCTGCTCGGGATAGGCGACGAGGAAGCCATGCTCCTCGGCGAGGTTGTTCATCCGCGTTCCGGCCGCGAAGTCGTCGGGGGTTTGGGCGCAGCCGTGCAGCATCACGATCAGTGCGCGTTGCTCATTATTGCGCTTGGTGGGAACGTAGAGTTTGTATTTCCGCGAACCAGCCGCGTTCGTATAGGCCGCTGTTGTGAACGAGGCTCCTTCCGGCGCCTTCGGACCGGGATGGAGACCCTCCTCGAAGGATTTGGTCATCGCTCCAACGCGTTCGACCGTCTCCTTGAGGCTGGCATGCGGCCTGTCAGCGTGTGGGGTTTTCGACCGTGGCTCCGCCGCCTCGTCTGGCGGTTCGGATTCGGCCACGGTGTCTTCGGCGTCGGAACTGTCTCCTGCGCCTGTCGAGGAGCCTCCCCAGAGCACGCGCTGAATCAGCGCCGTCGCCTCCATGAGCTTGCCCAGCCCGGTGAGGCGGGTCGCCTCGGCCATTCCAGGGAGCAACCGGTCAGTCATTGTCGGGCGCTTTCTTTTGCGGGTGAAGAATATCCTGGGACGAAGTCTCAATTGCACACCCTATTGCATGCGGTCGGCGAGCGCCGCCTTGACGGCTGAGCTTGCGTGAAGAGCTCCCAGCACCGCAAGCGACGCAATTGTCGCGCGGGCGAGTTCCGGCGTGACATCGTCGGCAATGCTCGCCAGGCCAAGCACGCGAATGTTGAGCATCTGTCCCGCGTCGCGGGCCGCTTCGAGGTCGGCCCGGCTGAAATGCCGCAGGCCGAGGTCAACGCTTTTGCGCGTGACGGCCTTGCGGACGACATCGGCGTGGCGATCGATCTGATTGCGGATGGCGGTTCGAATGAAGTCGGTGCGATTCGAGTAGAAGCCTTCCTGGACCAGGAGGTCGATATGGCCGAGATCGACAAAGCCGAGGTTGATCGTGATTTTTTCGGTGTCGCCCGTCTTCGGGCGGAGTTCGTGTACGTTATTGGGCATTAATCTCACCATCCATGTGGATGGTATATGGATGGCAAAATGTCCGTTTCAAGGCAATGTCTCACCACTGTGGAAGAAAATGAGCCTCCAGTCGTTCTCCCTCCAAGGAGCGTATAGAAATCTTAATTTACCGAACACGGAGGGAACATGGCTGCGGAGATCGGCGCCTGGGTGAAATGGACGAATGTCAGCCCGACACGCCTTGGTTATAAGGAAACCGATATCGGAAAAGTGGTCGCCATTCATCACTGCCGCTCTGGAGGGCACGAAATCGACGTCCAATTTGCCGACGGCGACGTGATCCGTCGGGCGTTCGAACAGTGGTTTGAAAAAGCGGAGTTCCAAACCGCGCATGAAACGTCCACTCACCTGATCTGACGCGCGGGCGAAACAGAGCCGCCATAGAACAGTAAAACGATCAAGCTGAGAAACAGCAAGGACGCCGGAAACGCGAAGAACCGGTCTTCATAGACCGGAAAGAGCGCGAAGTGGGCGCTCGCGTACAAAAGACAGATCACCACAATGGCGTTGATCTCTGAAGTCGGTTTCTTGTGTCCTTGCCTGAAGACAAAGATAAAGAGAACAAGCACATAGATCATAATGTGGCGGCTCGAGATAAAGTTCCGCACGCCCGCGGCATAGGGTTGCAAATAAGCGCCGATATTGTCCGATATTTGCATCTCTTTCGGATAGGGGGTGATCTTGATAAAGGTGAAATTGAATAAGGCCAGCCACCCGTAATTACCGGCAAGCCTGTTTATGATGACATACACAGCCAACGCCGCCGCAGCGCCAAGGATTGGATAGATGCTTCTCCTGCGGTAGAAATCGAAACCCATCGTCAAGAGGGACAATATCGCCAAATCCGTGCGCACGAGCGGCAGCATAGCAGAAATGACATAGGAGGCTTTGCTTCCTTTGATAAAGAAATAGATAAGCAAGAGCGCAAAGAAACACGCGATCGCGTCCGGCGTCGAATAACTCGCTATCGTCCCATAACCTGCAACCGTCGCCGCAACAGGGAGCCAGAGGATCGGGACGCCGAAATGAAGCAAAAACAGCGCGATCATCAGAACTGACGCCGCAGTGAAACTGGCGCTGATGATATAGGTCGAATGCGTATAACTCATGCCCAATGCCTTCAGAAACCGCATGAGTTGGATATAAGCCACCTTGATTGTGTAGAAGGGCAGTTGCTGCTCAAGCGAGTGCGGGTCCTTGAAGACAACGTCCACATAATCTCCGGCCGTCAACTCCTTGAACGTGTTGGCGTCGGCCTCGCGCTTAAGCTCGTTGTAGGTCGCCGACGAAAGCTTCCTTCCGCTCAATCCGTCTTGGTGATAGGCGGCGGCGACATAGGCGACAATGTCCCAATTATAGCTTGGGCTTGTTATGCCCAAGATCAGAAAGAAGACGGACGTCAGCAAAATGACGAGTCCGCCTCTGAGATCATTCAGGATGCCGTCTCTATATTTCGCTTCAACGAGCAATGTCTTTTACGCCTAAGAGATGATCGCGGGGTTCACTCTTACCGAGGCACCCGTAGCGGCGAGGCCCCTTGCCGCGCAAGATGCTCCGCATCGCCTTAACTGAGAGCCGGAAGAACGCCCGTTTCCTCCAAAAGCCATAAAAGCCAGAAAGCAGGCGCAAGAAAGACCGCAAACGGCAGCGAGTCCAGAAGCGTGGCCGTCCTCCCGCGCCATAGCGCGATGGCGAGTGCGCCCGCGAGGGCTGTGATCGACGCGAGCGCGATCGCATAGAAGCTGCCGAGGACCGGCAGCCAGATTCCAGCCGCCGCGATGAGCTTAATATCCCCCAAACCAAGCCCATCGCGTCCGCGCGCGAATTTATAAAAGAGGGCGAGGAGGAGCGCCGAAAGGCCCGGAATGGCGCTTCGCAACGCAAGTCCTGAGATCGTATCTCGCAAGTCTTCCCCAAAATTATCCTTGGCCAGCAATCCGTAAAGCGCGCCGGTTGTGAACAAGATCGCGAGGATGCGATCGGGAACGATCCGGAATGTATAATCGTCTGCGGCGATGACCACGGCGCAATAAAGAAAAATCGTTCCGGCTGCGATTTGAGGAAACATGGCGTTACCTCAAGCGGCCTTGCTGATTGCTATCATTTTCCTGGGGTCAGTCAGTGGATACCGTGGATGTCGCCATTGCATAGCATGGGTGAACCGTATATTCGGCTTCGGTAATGAGCCGGAGAGGCGTTGATGCGAATTTCTTTTCAAATCGGCAACCAGTTTTTGAGGCGTTTTTCCTTTTTTTCAGGCCTCAACACGGCCCGGCGCGGCCGCAAAGCTCCCCGGCGCGGTTCTCCCGGCTACAGCCTCATCGAACTTCTCGTCGTGCTCGCCATCATCGGCCTCATCGTGGGACTGGTCGGCCCGCGCGTGCTGGGCTACCTCGAAACGAGCAAGGTCAAGAGCGCGCGCTTGCAGATCGACAATTTCGCGAAGGCGCTCGATCTGTACTACCTCGATGCAGGCCGCTATCCCAATTCGTCTGAAGGCCTCGACGCGCTCATCCGCAAGCCGGCAGCCGTCTCGAATTGGGCCGGCCCCTACCTCAAAGGCGAAAAGCTCCCTCCCGACCCATGGGGCATCAAGTATAATTATCGCTCCCCAGGCGAGCATGGGAAGTACGACCTCTACTCTTATGGCGCCGATGGCCGAGAAGGCGGCGCGGGCAACGACGCCGATATTACGAGCTGGGACTCAGGCCCAGCGACGGCCTCGAACAAATAGCGGCCCTCCGTGCCGCTGTTCTCCTATAAAGCGCTGACGATGACGGGTGAGACGGCGGACGGCCTGGAGACCGCCGATTCCATCGAACAACTGCGCGAGATCCTCTCTTCACGCGATCTGATCCTCAAAGCCGGGCGCGTGAGCCGTGGAGGCCCCTCTCTTGGCCGCCCCCCTCTGAAACACATCGCCAATTTCAATCGTGAACTCACGGTGCTGCTGCGGGCTGGAATTTCGATCCCGGAATCCCTGTCACTTCTTGCGGTGCGCCCCGGTCAGCCAAGACTTGAAAAGGCGCTCCAGGTTGTTGCGGCTGAAGTGAAGCGCGGCGCATCGCTTTCGGATGCGATGGGCAAGGCTCCCGCCGTCTTCGATGCGCCCTATCGCGCCCTCGTCGCTACGGGTGAGCAGGCGGGCGCCCTGCCCGTCTGCCTTGAGCGCTATCAGGATTACGTCGACCTCAAGCAGAAGGTCGGCTCGCAAGTGTCCAAGGCGATGATCTATCCCATCGTGCTCCTCGTCGTGCTGTCGGGCGTTCTCACCTTCCTCTTCGTGGAGGTGATCCCAAACTTCGTGTCCATGTATGCGGAGCTTGGAAGCTCGCTCCCCGCGCCAACCCAGGTTCTGATCGGCGTGGAGAAAAACTTTCCCTTTATTGCGCTTACCATCGGCGGGACGTTATGCTCCGTTTGGCTTCTCGACCGGCTATGGACGTCAAAACCGGAAGGGGCCATCGCGCGTGACAAGGCGCTTCTTCGCGTTCCCGTGTTCGGCCACTTCCGGCGCGCTTCAGCGGCGGCGGCGACAGCGCGCATGCTGTCGATTTTGATCTCGTCCGGGGCCACGGTGCCAAAAGCGCTCGACGTGGCAAGCTCCAGCGTTTCGGACCGGTATTTCTCTCAAGTCCTTTCGAAAGCAAATCGGAACGTGAAAGATGGCGAGCGGCTCACCAAGGCCTTGACGGAGGGCGGCTTGTTCCGGGCCATCGCCCTCAAAATGATCCAGGCGGGCGAAGCGAGCGGCAGCCTCGACAAGATGCTCACCGCTGTCGCAGCCCAGCAGGAGGACGAACTGGCGACGAGCCTCGCCAGGCTCACCGGCCTGATGG
>JBAVVQ010000176.1:0-2704 GCA_049697375.1 Rhodomicrobium sp. | reverse complement strand
GGCATGGATGGAGCGTATTGAACAATCTCTCAAGGCGCTTCCGAAAACAGAACTCGATCAGCTGAGCGGGCAGCTTAAAGACGGCCGTACTCTCACCGTCGTGACGGCGTCGGCGCTCCCTCCCGCTACGGCTGACGCATGGCGGAACCGCCTCGGCCGCCCGCTCGGAAACGGCATTGCCATCGCCTTCGAGGTGAATCCCGACCTCATCGGCGGCGCCGAGCTGCATTTTCCGGCGGCTGTTCTTCGTTTTTCCTGGCAGAGCGCGCTGGCCGCCTTACGCTCTGAAATAGACGTTCATGCCAACGCTCACTGACGATCTTCACGATTGGCTTGATCAGAGCCGCCGGCGTCTCAAGACGTTGTCTTTGGAGCCACGGCTTGAACAGATCGGCCGGGTTGTCCAGGTTGGAGACGGCGTGGCGACGGTGCAGGGCTTGCCGGGAACGCGCCTCGACGAATTGCTGGTCTTTGAAGGCGGCGTGCGCGGCCTTGCCATCGATCTCGGCGAGGACGTGATCGGGTGCGTGCTGCTGGGCGACACGAGTGAAATCGCCTCAGGGAGCATCGTGCGCGGCACCGGCGAAGTTGCGCGCGTTCCCGTGGGCGAGGCTTTGCTTGGCCGCGTGGTTGACGCGCTTGGGTTGCCGCTCGATGGCGGAGAGCCGCCAAGGACAACATTGCTGTCGGCTGTCGAGCAGCCCGCGCCCGCGATTGTCGACCGGTCGCTCGTGACGCGGCCGCTTGCGACGGGCCTCCTCGTCATCGACGCCATGATCCCCTTGGGCAGGGGACAGCGCGAACTCATCATCGGCGACCGCGGAACGGGCAAGACAGCCATCGCCACCGACGCCATCATCAACCAGCGGTCGAGCGATGTCATCTGCGTCTATGCCGCCATCGGCCAGAAGTCGTCATCGGTTGTGCAGGTGATCGAGGCGGTGCGCCGCTATGGGGCGCCCGAGCGCTGTCTCTTTGTAGTTGGCGAAGCCGATGCAGCGCCCGGTCTCCAATGGCTCACGCCTTACGCGGCCTGCACCATGGCTGAATATTTCATGGCGAAGGGGCGCGACGTTCTGCTCGTCCTTGACGAGTTGACAAAGCATGCCGCCGTCTACCGGCAGATATCGCTTCTGCTGCGGCGGCCGCCGGGCCGGGAAGCCTATCCCGGCGATATCTTCTACATTCATTCGCGCCTACTTGAGCGGGCTGCAAAGCTCGCGCCCGAACGCGGTGGCGGTTCTCTTACCGCGCTGCCGATAGCCGAGACGCAGGCCAGCAATATCAGCGCGTACATTCCCACAAATCTGATCTCGATTACCGACGGCCAAATCTACCTCGATCCCCGCCTGTTTTATCAGGATCAGAAGCCCGCGGTCGATGTCGGCAGGAGCGTCTCGCGGGTTGGCGGCAAAACGCAAGCCCCGGTTCTCAAATCTTTGTCGGAAAGCCTCCGGCTCGAATATGCGCAATTCCTTGAGCTGGAAGTGTTTACTCGCTTCGGCACCATGGTGGATGAGCGCACGCGCAAGGTCATCGAACACGGACGCCGAATCCGCTCCGTGCTCGGCCAGCCCCAATTTGCCCCGCTTCCGCTTGGCGAGCAGGTGGCGCTTCTCTGCGCCCTGAGCGACGGCGTGCTCGACGGCGTTCCGTTGGATCACATAGGAGCGTTTCGCAGCGCGCTTGCTCCCTGGCTCGCCGACAATTGTCCCGAGATCAGCGCGCTCGAAGATCAGGCAGAGGGGTTCTCGGATGATTTGCGGGCGCGGCTTAAAGCTTCGCTCACGTCTCTCGCGCGTTCGATCATTGCGTCAGAACAGTCGCCGCCGGCCATTCAGCCATGACCTGTCTCGCCGATATCGAGGGTCATATTGCCAGCATGCAGGAGCTGCATAACGTCGTCGGCGCGATGCGCTCGCTGGCTGGGATGCGCATGCAGGAAGCGCAACGCGCGCTTCCCGGCATTCGCCGCTATGCCGGCTCGATCGCAGGGGCGATCGGTTCCGCCCTTCTGCTTATGCCTCAGGGGGCGATGGAGAGACCGGGCAAAAAGGGACCCAAGGCGCTTGTTCTGTGCGCTGGCGAGCACGGCTTCGTCGGCGGTTTCAACGAGCGGCTGCTCGAAGCGGCGGAAGCCGCGCTTGAAGCTTCGGACGCGCTCTTTGTTTTGGGTGGCCGAGGCGCGTTGTTTGCCGCCGAACGGGGACGGCAGGTTGCATGGACAAGCCCAATGGCCACGAGACCGGCGAGCGTGCCGCGCTCGGTCAGCGAGCTTGCGGCAGCGCTGTATTCCCGCATCATGCGCGGCGAGATCTCGCGCGTAGAAGTCATGTTCGACCGCTACAGGCAGGGCAGCCCTTCAGTAATAGAACACGCCCTGCTGTTGCCGCTCGACATTGATTTGCTGGCAAACAAGCCGCGGCAGGCGCCGCTTCACAACCTGGAAGCCGGGCCCCTATTTGAAAAGCTCGCCGCGGAGTACGTGTTCGCACGCCTTACCGAGGCGGCGGTGGAATCGATCGCGAGCGAAAACGCGGCGCGCTTCGCAGTCATGGATTCGGCGCAGGGCAACGTCTCGAAAAAACTTGATCAATTACAGCAGCAGGCGCACCAAGCCCGGCAGACGGAAATTACCACTGAACTGTTGGATCTCATTACTGGAGCCGAGGCGTTGGCGGGCGGCCGCCCTGGGTCCTCTTAG
>JBAVVQ010000175.1:0-2945 GCA_049697375.1 Rhodomicrobium sp. | reverse complement strand
AGCCCGCGATACCTTCGAGGAGAGCCCCGAAGCAAAATCCGACGACCACAAGGACGACACGGCGGTCATTCGGTAGATAGCTTGCGACCCAGTTTCGGAATGCGTCGAAGCGGCCCGAACGCACCGTAACATTATAGAGCAAGAGCGCATTCAGCACGATCCACATGACCGGCCACAGCGCGAAAACGGCGCCGTTGGCGACTGAGTTCAAGGCCAGATTGACTGGCATCTGCCAGACGGCGATCGAGATAATGAGCGCGACGATGAGCCCGGCCAGCGCGGCGATCCACGCGGGCAGGCGAAGAAGTCCAAGAAGAACAAGCACCGTAACAATGGGCAGCACCGCCACGAGGAAGGAGAGCCCCAGGCTGTCCGCGACTGGCGTCAAAAGCTGACTAAACATTAAACCTCCCCTTGTCTAAATTTTCTTATGAGGCTGCGGGCCACGCCTGCTGGCGCTTTTCAGAAAGCCGCGCTATCTCGATTTCATGCGTACACGCTCACAGATTCGTTTTCAATTTCTACCATTTAAGCCATTGCAGCCTCGCTATTTGGCCGCTCGCCTTGAACGGGAGACGCGGGGCGATCTTTGAAGCCAGCATCGGCGAGCGCGGCGGGAAGTGGGCCTCCCTGCGCCCAGTCGATCAGTTCCACGGTGTGGACGATTGGCAAAGCCGTGCCGTGTCCGATTTGCGCAATGCAGCCGATATTGCCGGCGGCTATGATCTCAGGTTTCGTCTTCTCGATATTGGCGACTTTTCGCGCGCGCAGCCGGCTGGCGATCTGAGGCTGCATGATATTGTAGATCCCGGCAGAACCGCAGCAGATGTGAGATTCAGGAATGTCTTTCACGTTGAAGCCCATCTGCGCCAGGAGACGCTTCGGCGGTTCCTTGATCTTTTGCCCATGCTGCATCGAGCAGGCCGAATGGTAGGCGACAATCTGCCCGGTTCCGCGCGCGGGCTGGTTCAAAGCGAGAGTCGACAGATATTCCGTGATGTCCTTCGCGATAGCGGAAACCCGCTTGGCCTTTGCCGCGTAATCGCGATCCTCGCGGAACATTCCGCCATAGTCCTTGACCGTGGTGCCGCATCCCGATGTCGTGATCACGATGGAGTCGAGGCCTCCGCCATCCATCTCCGAAATCCAGGCGTCGATGTTCTTTTGGGCGTAGCGATGGGCGTCGTCTGCGCGGCCCATGTGATGGACGAGGCCGCCACAACACCGTTCGCCCTTTGCGCTCACCACCTCGATCCCGTGGCGGGTCAGGACGCGGGCGGCGGCCTGATTGATCGACGGCTGCAAGGCGCTCTGCGCGCAGCCGGCCAGGAGCGCGACACGGCCCTTTCTGTTGCCTTGCGGCGCCGTTTCCCATTTTTTGGCGGAGGATGGAAATGTCGCCAGCTCAAGCAGCGCCGCAATCCGGTCACCGGCGGGCAAACGTTTGAAGAGGCCGCCAAGCGGCTTGGCGAGCGCCGCAGCACGAAGGGAAGGCCGCATAAGCGAAGGGTTGGGCAGCACCCTCGCCATAAAGCTCCGCATCATGCGGTCCATGAGCGGACGCTTGTATGTTTTCTCGATATAGGCGCGCGCATGGTCGACGAGGTGCATATAGTCGACCCCGGAGGGGCATGTCGTCATACAGGACAGGCACGAGAGGCAGCGGTCGATATGCTTCACCGTCAGCTCGTCGGCCGGCCTGCCTTTCTCCATCATGTCCTTCATCAGGTAGATCCGGCCGCGAGGCGAATCCAGTTCATCGCCGAGGAGCAGGTAAGTCGGGCATGTCGCGATACAGAAGCCGCAATGAACGCAATTCCGTAAGATGCGCTCGGAGCGGGCCATCTCCGGATCGGCAAGCTGGGTCAGGGTGAAGTTTGTTTGCATCAGAGGTCGTCGCGCATGCGCCCCCTATTAAGAATGCGTTCGGGGTCAAAGCTGGTTTTGACCCGCGCGGATAATGCGGCCAGCGCCGGCGGCTGGGGGTGGAAGACGGGGAGGGCGGCGCGCACCGCTTCCGGAGCGCGAATGAGCGTTGCGTGCCCTCCGGTTGCATTGACGGCGGTTCTAACAGCTTTCTCATGGCAATCCGGAGCCGGGGCGACCGCGAGCCAGACGAGCCCTCCGGCCCAGTCGTAGAACCAGCTCTTGAGCGGAACGCCGCTGCTCTTGAGCAGGCTCACGACGCGCGCCCCTTCGGCGGGCGCGGTCGAAATGCGCCAGATGTCCGCATCGAGCGCGGCCAGAGGAAGGGCGTCGCGCAAAGCCGTCCAGAACTTGCTCGATTCGGCGGCGTTCAAACTGCCGAACTCCTTGCATCGCGCCTTGAAGTGCGAAATGAGATCCTGCTTGCGCTTTGCGATCGATACCGGAGGTCCTTCGAGCCTGAGCGCGGTGACGCTTTGGCCGCTGAAGCCTCCATTCATCGCGGGCGCGGCTGCGGCCGGGGCATGAGCGAAGCTCGAAACGTCATGTGGAAGGCCGGACGCTTCGGTCAGAACCTTGATCGCCTCATCGTCCCCCAGTCCCAAAATCAAAAGCGTCTCTTCGGTCTCGGCTTTCGGCAGAACCTTGATCGTGACTTCGGTCAGGATGGCGAGAGTGCCGTGCGACCCGGTCACGAGTTTGGAGAGATCATAGCCCGTGACATTCTTCATCACACGGCCGCCAGACTTGAAGGCTTCCGCGCGCCCGCTCACCGCGCGAAATCCAAGCAGGGGGTCGCGCGCCGCGCCCGCTTTGATCCGGCGGGGACCCGATGCGTTGACCGCAATCAGTCCACCGATCGTGCCGAACCCTCTTTCCATGCCATACAGCGCGCAGTAATCCATGGGCTCGAAGGCGAGTTCCTGCACGCGCTGCGCCAGCAGATCCGTAATTTCGCGAATGGGCGTGCCCGATCCCGCCGAGAGCACGAGCTCCGACGGCTCATAGAGCGAAACGCC
>JBAVVQ010000174.1:0-2907 GCA_049697375.1 Rhodomicrobium sp. | reverse complement strand
GGATGAAGAGGAAATCCAGGCATACGGATGGGCCGTCACAGTCTTCGATGCGCTTGCACCGCTAGCAAAGCTCGCTTGAGTCCGTTTCCGGGGGTGCAGCGGCCGACATATGCTCACTCTGAGACTTTCCGGTATCGACCCATCTGGCACTTGCGCACTTTCATTGCGATCAGCGCAGTGTATCCACCGTGCCAAGCGTCTTAACAATCCACGGTTTGGACCGCTGCTTCCCAGGGCATTCCGTCGCAAACACCTGAACGACGCGAAAGATTTCCTGTCCCCCATCGAGCTTCCAGCCCGCCGCGCCGATACCGATCTCATGCGCCCGCTTTTGGAGGAGATTGGCGTTATGGCCGGGCGACTTCTTCCAGCCGTCCATGGCCTTGCGCGCGAGCTCCTCGGTTAGCATCGTTTGCGGATGGCGGAAAGAACTCCAGACGTTCTCCGAGATGAAGCAGTACTTGTATCCTTGGGCGGAGACGCGTTTGGGGGGATTTTTGCCGTCCGCGGTGTGTCCCATTTTCTCGTGCTCGGCAAGATAGACGGCATAGGCGGTGGCAGCGGCCTCGAGCGCGGCGTTCTCCTGGAGCTCAGGAATGTTCTTCGACGCGCGGTACGCGTTGGTTTCGGTAAGAATCGCTGCTTTGACCGCGCCCGCGTCGAGCGGCACTTCCTGGGCGCTCGCAGATGGCGCGGCGCAAGCCAGCAGGACAAGCGCGAAGAGATCGTATCTACGGCTGGGAGGCATAACCATCCAAGTAGAAATCGGGATTGACCAAGGGCAGGTATGCGCCGAGTCGGGGCCGAACCGGTGGGCTTTCTTATGGCAAGCGCTCCGCTATCCACGGGCGGCCGCCTTGTACAGGCCACTCATCCGAAACGGCGACAGAAGACCACCATGACAATCCCCGCAATGAGGCAGGAATCGCGATCCGCGGTGGCTATCAAGCGTCGGCAGCAGCCCTTACGCCGTGAAGCACTCGTTATATTAGGTCTCGGATAGTTGGACCGTGCCCTTATCAAGGAAGAAGGCCCAAATTGTTGCCCTAAATTCAAGCCAGCTCTTAACCTATGCGCCTACGGTCACTTACATACTTGATCACTTTATCCTTGGCGGCCTTTGTGGCTGTACCTGGGAGTGCGTTAGCGCAAGAAATAGCCATTCGCGTCAACGGAGAGCTCATAACCTCCCACGACATTGTTCAGCGGACGCTCTTTCGGAACCTGCCCAGTCTTCAGAACCGGATCAGCGATTTCTACGAGCGCTTAAACACGCTGCTTGCCAGCGATAAGGTCAAAGAAACGTTCCGGCAAAAGGTGTCTGCCGCTCAGCCCCGCACCCCTAAAGAGGCCCAGCGGGTCGTAGAGCGCATCAACAATGAGCTGATCGAAGACGCAACAATGCAGATCCTCTCCGAACGCGGTGCCATCAGGAAGTCTGTGATTGACGCTCTGATCGACGATAGACTGAAACTGCAGGCCGCGAAGCGGCTCGGCATCGAAATCACCGATGAAGAAGTTGTGAAAGATATCATAGTGGAGAGACTGGCCGAGGGCGAGGAGCCGGACGTGAACGCATACTATGCGCCAAGAGTAGCCTACGGCATCGGCCGCAAGACAATCCAAGAGATCATCCGAGCCGGACTCGCATGGCGAGCTGTGATGAATCGCACGTACGGGCCGCCAAAAGTCCTGGAAAGAAACAGCGCGTACGAAAGCTTTTCACGAGCCTATCTTGATAAATTGAGGCAGAACGCGATCATTTACCGAGAATAGCCGCTCAAGGCCGGCTGCAGACATCGGGCGGATTTCGGAGAGCGCCCGCTGCTGGGTCATGAGCCGCCGTTCCTGCCTGGCGTCAGCCCCACACTCGAAACGCTCCTTCTCTTTTTCACATCTACTTTTCTGATAGGCTGCCTGGGCCATTAAGAGACATGCCGATTCGCTCTACCGCCGCGCGGCACATCGCAGCTTACCGGAGACCGAAGCGGAAAGTACGGCCTGGTCTATCGCATGTGTGCGCGCGATGCGGGCCGGCGAAAGGCGCGCCAACGAGGATGATTCCGATCAAACGGGGCCGTCCATTGACCAGGATTTCATCTTCACCGTCTCACCTTCCCTTCGAGGTTCGCAGAGACAAACTAGGCGGAATCAGCCGCTGAATGGGGCCGGCATCATCGTAGAAAAAAACAGCGTGGGTTCGACGCAGTCACCGCGGAAGATCGCCGGGGCCCAGGTGCGGCTCCGACACTTCCAGCATCGACACGATCTTCCATGCGCCGGCGTCGCGGCGCAGCGTGTAGCAGGTGCGGCCGCGCTCGAGCAGGCTGCCGTCCTTGCGATGGCGCGAATAATCCGCCATCAGCAGTCCAGTGTCGTCGGCGGTCGGCCAGGCGCGCAGCAAGTCGATCGCCGAGCGCGCCCATCCCCGCTCCTTCAGACCCGCTTTCATTTTCTGGAAGACCCGGACAAACCCGGCCTCGTCGTTAATTACGTTCATCCCCCGCTTGCCGCTAACCACTCCCCATGGATAGGAGAACAGCCCGGCGAACCCGGTCAAATCATCGCCGTTGAAAATGTCGATGTAGTGACGGTAGAAAGCTTCCATTTCCGCGGCCAGAAGTTCAGTGCTTGGCATCGTGCTTCTCCTTTTCCAAGAAATTACGAGTCAGCCGACCGCACGTCCTGCAGCGAGGCGACCGCCAATCAGTTCCGCCTGTTCCTGCATGCCGGGGTTACTGGCTGCTCTGGGCCTTGCGCGCCGCCATGCCAAAGCGCTCGGCTTGGCGGGTCGCGCAGTTCGATACGTTGCGCCTTCGACGGGTTAAGATCGCCGGCGTTCTCTCGCCACATAGCGAGCGATCACCCTCTTCACTTTCTCGAACTTGACGTAGTCCCGTGGATCGG
>JBAVVQ010000173.1:0-2643 GCA_049697375.1 Rhodomicrobium sp. | reverse complement strand
CTGAAGACGCATCCGGCGGTCTCACCCGAGGCCCTGGAGGCGGCGCGAAAATACAACTTCCAGAGATATTATTATCAGGGCATAGGACGCTACGAGGCGGCCGCCGTTTACGAAAGAGGTTTGGCGGATTTGCGGACGCTGGCCAACCTTCTGCCGGAAGGCGGACCCATGTTCGGGCCGAAGCCCACGAGCATCGACGCCGCCATCTATGGCTTTGTCGCCAATATCTACTTCTACGAGATCGACACGCCGCTCAAGGCGTTCGTAACGTCGCGCTCCAATCTTGAGAACCATTGCATTGGCATGCGCGCGGCGGTTTCTGCGTGAATTGAGCGCGCTCGATTGTCGGCTTTCCTCGCTTATACTGGTTTAGCAGGATGCTGAAAAACGCGGAAATTCCGGCTTCATCCTTCGACAGGCTCAGGATGGGGTGGAGCGATTTCAACGGCTTGAATCTCATGGTGAGCCTGTCGAACCATGGGCCGCATCGTTTTTCAGCAGCCTGTTGGGGGATCTGAACTGCGCCAGACCCCGGGCGTTGGATCATTTTGAAATTGTCTGGATGGAAACCGATGACAGGTTTCGAACGATTGTCGCGTGCGTTCAACGGTGGGGGCTCGCCAAAGGCGGTCGGGACGCTGCGGGAAAGTCGTGGTCAAGATCAGAGTTCGGAGGCCTCCAAAACCATAGGACTTTTAAGCCTCTCGCTCATCGCGGTCGCCGTCGGAGTCGTCACCGGGATTGGCGCCGTAGCCTTCCGCGCTTTGATCGGCTTTATTCACAACGTCTTCTTTCTGGGCCAGTTTTCGACTTTCTACGACGCGAATGTGTACACCCCGGCGAGCCCCTGGGGCATATACGTCATCTTCGTGCCGGTGGTGGGCGGTCTAGCCGTCACCTTTCTCGTGAACACCTTCGCTCCGGAGGCGCGCGGACATGGCGTGCCCGAAGTGATGGACGCGATCTATTACAAGGAAGGCGTGATCCGGCCTGTCGTCGCCGCGGTGAAGTCATTGGCGTCCGCCTTATCCATTGGCGCAGGCGCGGCGGTCGGGCGGGAAGGGCCGATCATCCAAATCGGCTCGTCCTTGGGATCGACCGCCGGACAAGCCATCGGGATGGCGGCCTGGCAACGCATCACGCTCGTGGGCGCTGGCGCGGGCGCCGGCATCGCCGCGACCTTCAACACGCCGATCGGCGGGGTGATGTTCGCCATCGAACTCATGATGCCGGAGGTCAGCGTCCGCACCTTCTTGCCGGTCGCGCTTTCAACGGGGGCCGCAACCTTTGTCGGCCGCTTCTTTCTTGGCATCGCGCCTGCCTTCCATGTCGATCTCCCCGCCGAGAGCCTGCCAGCATCGATTTATGTCCTCCTGCTCTACGCGTTTCTTGGCGCGATCGCAGGCTTCGGGGCGACGGCTTTCATTCGCGGCTTGCATCTGGCCGAGGATGTCTTCGAGCACATTTCCAACAGCTATCTGCGCCATGCCATCGGAATGCTCATCGTCGGGGTGATGATCTATGTGCTCTTCATCTCCTTCGGACAATACTATGTGGAGGGGGTCGGCTATGCGGCGATTCAGGATATCCTGAATGGCGGTCTTATCGTTCCCGGCCTGCTCGGCATCCTTTTCATCTGCAAGCTGATCGCGACATCGGTAAGCCTCGGCTCCGGCGCATCAGGAGGCATTTTTTCGCCCGCCCTTTTCATGGGCGCGACGCTGGGTGGCATGTTTGGCGCGGTTTTGCATTCCACCTATCCGGTTGCCGGGATCGACGTCACCGGCTCCGCCATCATCGGCATGGCCGCCATGGTGGGCGGAGCAACGGGCGCGGCCATGACTGCGATCACGATGCTTTTCGAGATGACGCGCGATTACAGCCTGGTGATGCCGATGATCGTCGCCGTCGCCATCGCTATTGGAATACGCCGGCTTCTCTCTCGCGAAAACATTTACACCATCAAGCTTGTCGGCAGGCGTCATTTCGTTCCGAAAGCGCTTCACGCCAACATGTTTCTGGTTCGCCATGCGAGCGACGTGATGGACCGCAACGCGCTCGTTCTCCCTGCGAAGATGGGCTTCGACGAGTTTTTGCGGCGGCCTGAGCTGTCGGCGCAGATGCAGCATGTCGTCGTTTCCGAAGGCGATCGGATCGTAGGGGTGCAGCGCGTCAACATAGGTCTGCGGCGCGGCTTGGCGGGGACGGGCGCCGGCGTCACACTTGGTGAGGTTGCACGCAAGGATTTCACGATCGCGCGCGCGGATGATGTTCTCTTCAATGTCATTCAGCGCATGTGGCGGCGGGGCGCCACGATGGCGGTCGTGGTCAGCGGCGCTGCGAGGAAGCCTCGTGCCAACCATGTCGTGGGCGTCATTTCGAAAGAACACGTGGCCGATTCCGTCGCCGACAGCATCAAAGGATATGGCTCGCGGTTGTAGGGCAAAGCGCCCGGCGGAATCGGTTGAATAGTTCATAGTGTCATCCCGGAAACGCCAAGGGCGTTATCCGGGACCGTTACAAATGCCAGCGCTTTTTGCGATCCCGGATTGTATCTCGGGATAGCTGATCTTTCTCTCGCCAACGAATCGGAAAGGATCAGCCCGTGAGAAGGGTGGCCCCCCTCCTCACGGGCGGCGCGCG
>JBAVVQ010000172.1:0-7914 GCA_049697375.1 Rhodomicrobium sp. | reverse complement strand
GTTTTTAAGGAGTGAGCCTGCATTATATATCCTGTTCGCGGATTAAAGGAAATCCGCCGGCATTGTTTTCCGCGGCTCAAACCGATGCATGACCGCTTTATGCCGGTGAGTCGACATCAGGGGTTAGCGCTCGAAGTGACGAACCCATGAGCGTTTAACCTGAGGTTGTATTTTAATCAACGAAGAATTATGGGCGCCCGAGTCCCTTTAATAGCCAGGTTCCGGGTTCGCCCATGTTGGAGGCAGGCGCCGGGGGAGGCCCAATGAGTTCTCGAAGCATCTTCGCCCGGATCCGAGGCCGATTCCGTCAAGTGCATATAGTCTTATGGGAATTGTACAGAGCTTTGCCTTGCAAATGCCCGGAATAGCGTTCTAGAGAGGAGGAACGGCGGCTCCACCGCGGTCGGCCCGCTCTGAATCCATACCGTATGGTTACGCTTGAAGGTCAGCTATGGCGACTCCGCTTCCCTTTTCCCAGCAATCCAATTTCCAGCCCATCGCGCCAAACCTGAGCGTGCATTCCGCGGGCGATTCGAATATCAGCAACGACCTGACAATCATCGGCGATGTGTCATCCTCTGGCAGCGTTACGCTTGATGGGATCATCGAGGGCAACATCTATTGCACGTCCCTCATTGTCACAGCGAACGGGCGCGTGAATGGTGGCATTGTCGCCAACCAGGAAGTGACCGTTCAGGGCAAGGTGACGGGCACGATCCGCGGCCGCCGTGTGATGTTGCAATCGTCCGCTAATGTGGAGGGCGATATTTTTCACCAGGGGATCGGCATCGAAATGGGCACCCGTTACGACGGGACACTGCGCTGGACTGAGGATGAGCACGTTTTCGATGAGCCCAGCTTTTCGGCTCCTGCCAACTCAATGGGATCGCCGAACGGCTAATCTCGTGTCGCAGGCGACGCGCCTCTGAACGCACGGCGCGACGCCATAGCTTTGCCGAACTTGCCCGCGTTCAGGCGCGGGATCGCTTCAGGCGGCCTTCATCATAACCTACGATTTCCGGTTCGGGCTCGTCGACGATAAACCTGTAAAGAAGGCCGCCCGCAATACCGCCGAGAATGGGCGCAAGCCAAAAGAGCCACAATTGTTGAAGAGCCCAGCCGCCGACAACAAGAGCCGGTCCGGTGCTGCGCGCAGGATTAACGGACACGTTGGTGACGGGGATCCCGATGAGATGGATCAGCGTCAACCCAAGGCCGATTGCGATGGGGGCGAAACCGACCGGCGCCTTCCCATGGGTCGCGCCCATGATGATGAAGAGAAACATCATGGTCAGGATGACCTCTGACAGGAAGCCGGAGAAAAGCGTGTATTTTCCGGGCGAGTGATCCCCGTAGCCGTTTGCGGCAAAGCCTTGAGACAGATCGAAGCCCGGCGCCCCGCTTGCGATGGCAAAAAGAATGTAAGCTGCGCAAATTGCGCCCAAGACTTGCGCGGCGATATACGGAAGAGCCTGTGCGATCGGGAAGCGTCCTCCCGCGATGAGGCCGATCGTAACCGCAGGATTTAGGTGGCATCCCGATATATGGCCGATAGCATAGGCCATAGTGAGAACTGTCAAGCCGAAGGCTAGCGCAACGCCAAGGAGACCGATGCCGACCTCCGGGAACTTGGCCGCGAGAACGGCGCTCCCGCATCCCCCGAAAACCAGCCAAAACGTTCCGATCAGCTCAGCAAAGAATTTTCGCATGTGAAAGGCCTCCCTAGCCTTGGCTGTTTCGCTCTCTTTTTAAAGTCATTTACTCTTGCTTACTTTAACGTTGGATTTCGGGTATGCAAATGTCAGTGATCATGGACTTTTTGCTTAGGACATGACCTTCTCCCTTCCGGCGCAGCGGGTATGCCTAAGCTACAAATTTTGGCTAATGAGGCGTTGGACGGGAGTGCTTGATCTCTTCGTACGCCGCGTTGATCGCCGCGAGCTTCTTCGTCGCGATGTCCACAAACTCTTTTGGAACGCCGCGCGCAATGAGCTTGTCCGGGTGGTTCTCCGCCACGAGCTTGTGATACGCCGCTTTCAGCTCCACGTTAGACGCAAGCGGCGATACATTCAGGACGTTAAAAGGATCGTACAGTTCGCATCGCCAATGGCGGCTTCTGATGCTCATATATTCGGTGTCGCTGAATCCGAATTCTTTCGCGACCTCGGACAGAAACCTATCCTCGCTCGGCAGCAGCTTTCCGTCAGCGACCGCGATGTGGAACAGCCCATCCATGACATCGGTGAGCAGAGGCCGATCCTTGTGGAACAGACGGTTGAGTTGCCGAGCGTACATCTCGAAGCCGCCGACATCCTGTCTCGCAAGATTGAAGATGCGGGCGACCTTGTGCTCCTCGCCTTTCGGAATTTTGAACACCTCTTTGAAGGCGTCGACTTCGTCCTTCGTCACAACGCCATCGGCCTTCGCCATTTTCGCCCCAAGCGCAATGACGCCGACCGTGAAGGCGACCTGTTTGTCGTGATTGGAGTGCGAACCGATCCCACGATCGATGGCGAGGTGCCCCGCGACACCGCCGATAAGCGCTCCGATCGGGCCGCCGACAGCAAGCCCCGCGGTCGCGCCGGTCAGTTTCCCCCAGATGGACATGATGATTTGCCCCGCATCCGAGCCCACGAACTCTGTCAAGCAATTTATCTGAAGTGCGCCAAGGAAAAAAGAGGCAAACGCTAGCAGGCTACGCGACATGGCAAGCGCGCTCGCTCTTAGCCTACAGCCTGAAAGAAGACGATCTTGGACCCCTCAGTTCCAGCCTTTGAGGTGTTCTATTCGGCGGCTTTCACTTCCGGCATTGGGCCGAAAACAGGCGTCTTTTCCGCCTCCTTCGCCTTGGGGAAAATAGGCAGATGTGGCTGCGGCGCCACATCCGGCTCCATATCAGAATCGCCGAGCGGCCACATTGAAGGCGCAAATGTCATTGGCGCTGAACTCTCTTCCTTCACGGAGGAACTGGCAAACCCTTCTGAGCGTATGCCCGACTCGACGACGAGATCAATAGGCCCCCCTATCAGGATAAGATGCTCCACATCATCCCGCCGGACCAGGAGCAACTTCCGGCCCCCCTCGAGTGCGGTCCGCTCGACATATGCCAACCGCCGGGTACGCGGCGCAAACAACCGCGCCGTATCCCCATTCCCTTTTCGCTGATATAGGTAGAAGCCAACGCCAGCCGCAACCAGCGCAAGAATGACGATTCCGGCAATGAAGAAGCCTGCGGAGCCCATTCGATTCCCCTTTTGTCAAAGTCCAAAGCACTCAGCCACGCCGGACGACAACAAGATGCCATGGCGCCGCGGCAAAAGATGCGAGCGCAAACATCTGTGCAAGACATTTTTAACTTTCCTAGCGCCCAGATCGGCTTACACGCGCTGGTGCCGGCGCAAGGCGAATCAATTCATAGTCGCGGCCAAGAACGAGGTTTCTGAAAATGGCGGAGCGGTCAATGGCCTTCGCACACTGGAATCCACATTGGAATAGTGTTGCGTTTGGGGTTGGCGCGGCTGGCGCCATTGCGCTGTCTGCTACGGGTTACGGGCAGATCGCGCTTGCTCTGCTGGCTGGTCTTGGCGCGGCAGGAGCCGTTCTGTTCGGGGCGGGACACCTGAATCTCAAGCCGGAAGGCGGATCGGATGAGCGCATTCACCGCCTTTTCCGCGCGCTGCCCGCCGCGGTTGCTGTCACCAACTGCAGGGGTCTGATCCAATGGAGCAGCGACGCCTTTCTGAACGCGGCGAGCCTTGGCGACGATCACGATCTTTCGAGGCTCGGTGACCGGCATCCTGAAATCGCGGCGGCCATTTTCCGCCTTCTGGCGGCCGGTTGCTCTGGCAAAGCCCACGCGGAAGCCGTTCATCTTCGGAATTTCCCCAGCGGCGATCCAGTGCTGCTCAAGGTCATTCCCTTTATTGAGCATGGAAAACGCTCTTCGCTCCTCGTATGGCAGATCGAAAACGCAAAAAAGACGATTCCCGGCGAAAGGTCGAAGCTAGGTCTCGACATGCTTCCCGTGCCGGCTCTTTCGGTCGGCAAAGACTTGACCGTCCAGGGCGCCAACAAGGGCTTCGAGAAGCTGGCGGGATGCGAGCCAACCGGCAAACAGGCGTGGTCGCTTTTTCGCACGAGGCGCGGAAATCCGCTTACCCGCGCCAGACTTCGGGACATGATCGCAAGAGCCGGCAGCGCAATCCCCGTGCAGATCATCAGCGCGAGCGGATATGCCCGCGCGGCGTCGCTGCACCTGGGAGCGAACATCAACGAGGGGCAAACCTGGATCATCACGCCCGCCGACCCCGCTGCAGGGAGCCTCGACGAGTCCTTCGAGGCGCTCCTCGCGCGTGCGCCGACAGCCATGGCTTTCACAAGCGCCAAGGGGATCATCCAAGCGGCAAACGACGAATTCCGCCGTCTTTTCGGCGAAGCTTCGGAAGAAGGGTCTGCTGTCGCCGAGTTTGGCGGTAAGTCTCTCGCGTCACTTGTGGCTGAAACCTCATCGCAGACTGTTCGCGAAAAGATCGCGGCTCTTTCCGCAAGCGGCCACGCCGCTTCAGGACCCGTGGAGGTCCAAGCCGTTCTCAAGGGATCCCTCAACAGGCGCGTCCGCATCGTCGTTTTTCCCGCGGCGAACGATGCTAACCTGATCGTCACTGCGGTCGAAACAGGCGCGGCCCCGGTCATCGACGAACAAACGGCGCAGGGCCAAAAGCTTCAGGCCGTGGGTGAGCTTGCAGGCGGAATCGCTCACGATTTCAATAACCTTCTGACCGCGATCATCGGTTTTTCGGACCTCCTCCTGCGCCGGTTCCGCGCCTCCGACCCGGCCTTCAAAGACCTGATGAACATCAAGAACAACGCCACGCGGGCGGCGGAACTCGTCAAGCAGATCCTGGCTTACTCCCGAAAACAAACCTTGCGCCCCGCCATTCTCAGAGTCACGGACGTGATCGAGGAATTCCAGGCAACCATGGGCCGAACGCTCGGCGAGAAGGTCAAGGCCAAGGTTCAGCACGGCCGCGATCTCTGGTTCGTGAAGGCGGACGAGGGGCAGTTCTTCCAGGTAGTCATGAACCTTGCCGTGAACGCACGCGACGCGATGCCGAACGGCGGAGAAATCCTGATTACGACAGAGAACGTTGGCGAACGCGAATCGCTCGCCCTGAAGGACCGCGGCCTCGACCGCGGCGAGTACGTGATGTGCGAGGTGCGCGACACGGGCACCGGCATCAAGCCCGAGCATCTTGAGAAAATTTTCGACCCGTTCTTCTCGACAAAGGAAGTGGGCAAAGGAACAGGGCTTGGCCTTTCGACCGTCTATGGCATCGTGAAGCAAACCGGGGGGACCATTCTCGTTGACAGCGAGATCGGCCAGGGCACCTCCTTCCGTATCTATCTTCCGCGTTATGTTGAAACGGAACAGGATCTCAAGGCGCTCGAAAACAAGGCCGAGGCGCCTGATAAAGTCGTGGACTTGACAGGTCAGGGGACGGTTCTTCTGGTCGAGGACGAGGACGCCGTGCGTTCTTTCGCATCCCGAGCTCTGGCTACGCGCGGCTACAAGGTGCTCGAAGCCGCGAGCGGCGTCGAAGCGCTGGAAGTGATGGATCGCGAGAATGGCAATGTCGATCTCGTCGTCAGCGATGTCGTCATGCCCGAGATGGACGGCCCAACCCTTCTCCGCCACCTGCGGCAGCGTAACCCGGACATTCGCATTATTTTCATGTCCGGCTATGCGGAGGAGGCATTCCGCAAGAACTTGAGCGCCGACGAGAACTTCGTCTTCCTGCCGAAGCCTTTCACGCTGAAAAAGCTGGCTGAGACCGTGAAGGCGGCGGCTGCCTAGTAAGCCTCTTCGGCCCTTTGGCTTTTATTACCCACGAACGCCTCGATAGGCCGCGCGCGAGGCTTTATAAAGGTGCTTTAAGTTGCATCTTTGCACTTGCACACAAGAACAAAACGTGTACATTCGGTGTCGTTTGCAAGTCCATGGTCCCTATGGAATAACAAAGGACAACGACTCATGAATGATACGCCATTCCGCGTGATCGAAGGGAACTTTACTATCATGGACAAGCAGAAAGCCCTCGAAGCGGCGCTGAGCCAAATCGAGCGGAATTTCGGTAAAGGCTCCATCATGCGGCTTGGCAAGAACGACAAGCTGGTGGAGGTGGAAGCCATTTCCACAGGTTCTTTGGGGCTCGATATCGCTCTTGGCATCGGCGGCTTGCCACGCGGACGCGTCGTTGAAATTTTCGGCCCCGAGTCATCCGGCAAGACGACGCTTGCGCTGCATGTGATCGCCGAGGCGCAGAAGAAGGGCGGCGCCTGCGGCTTTGTGGATGCAGAGCATGCGCTCGATCCCATCTATGCGAGGAAGCTCGGGATCAATCTCGAAGAGCTTATCATTTCGCAGCCCGATGCAGGCGAGCAGGCGCTTGAAATCACCGATACGCTCGTTCGGTCGGGAGCAATCGATGTGATTGTGGTCGACTCGGTGGCCGCGCTGACCCCCAAAGCTGAAATTGAGGGCGAGATGGGCGACGTACTCCCGGGTATGCAGGCCCGCCTCATGAGCCAAGCGCTCCGCAAGTTAACGGGCTCCATCTCCAAATCAAGATGTCTCGTTATATTCATCAACCAGATCCGCATGAAGATTGGCGTGATGTTCGGCAATCCGGAGACGACGACGGGAGGGAACGCGCTTAAGTTCTACTCCTCCGTGCGGCTCGATATCCGGCGCACCGGGCAGATCAAGGAACGCGACGAGGTTGTCGGCAACCAGACACGCGTCAAGGTCGTGAAGAACAAGGTTGCTCCACCCTTCAAGCAGGTCGAATTCGACATTATGTATGGCGAAGGCATCTCCAAGACGGGCGAATTGGTTGATCTTGGCGTGAAAGCCAACATCGTCGAGAAGTCTGGCTCCTGGTATTCCTATGACAGTCAGCGCATCGGGCAAGGCCGGGAGAACGCGAAGGCCTACCTGAAGAATAACCCCCAGGTCGCCGAAGCCATCGAGCGTGAAATCAGGGCGAATGCCGGGCTGATCGCCACGCGCATCCTTGATGGAGCCGATGGCGATGAGGATATAGCCGATGAGGTGACGGAGCCCGTAGAGGCCGAACCGGCACGCAAGGGCGGCCGCCGGTAGCATTAAGGGGAGTAAACTAAGTTAGATTTTTTCCAGAGCTGGCGCTCGCGCGATAGCTGTGGGATGCTTGCTCCGTAACAAGAATTTGCTGTATCGCTATTCATAGCCGATATGCTTTATCACTGGCGCGGTCAGTTTCCTCTCCCACATTGAACACCGCGCTAGCCCACTGGAACGAATTAGTTATGAGCACCCTCAACGATATCCGCGGGACCTTCGTCGATTTTTTTCGGAAGAACGGCCACGAGCATGTGCCGTCGAGCCCGCTTGTGCCGCGCAACGATCCCACGTTGATGTTCACCAACGCCGGCATGGTGCAGTTCAAGAACGTCTTCACAGGGATGGAGACGCTGCCGTACACGCGCGCGGTAACCGCCCAGAAGTGCGTGCGCGCGGGGGGCAAGCATAACGATCTCGACAATGTGGGGTACACAGCCCGCCATCACACCTTTTTTGAAATGCTCGGCAATTTTTCCTTTGGCGATTATTTCAAGGATTTGGCTATCGAGCTTGCCTGGAAACTCGTCACCAAGGAGTTCGGCCTCGATAAGAAACGCCTCCTCGTCACCGTCTTTTCAGAAGACGAAGAGGCTTTTTCCCTTTGGCGCAGGATTGCTGGGCTGCCGGAAGAGCGGATCATCCGCATCCCGACGTCGGACAATGTCTGGTCGATGGGAGAGACCGGCCCTTGCGGTCCCTGCTCCGAAATCTTCTATGACCATGGGGCCAAAATCCAGGGCGGGCCTCCCGGC
>JBAVVQ010000171.1:0-11187 GCA_049697375.1 Rhodomicrobium sp. | reverse complement strand
GAGTACATGTAGCCCGACATTTTCGGGAACCAGTAGTAGAACCCGGAAAAGATAGCGAAAACCGCCCCCAGCGACAGCACATAGTGGAAGTGCGCCACGACATAGTAGGTTTGGTGCAACTGACGGTCGATGCCCGCATTGGCCAGCACGACGCCGGTCACGCCTCCGACCGTGAAAAGGAAGATGAATCCGATCGCCCACAGCATCGGCGTCTTGAAGGAGATCGAGCCGCCCCACATAGTCGCGATCCAGGAGAAGATCTTGATGCCGGTCGGAACCGCGATCACCATCGTCGCAAACACGAAATAGGCCTGCGTGTTGACGCTGATGCCCGTCGTGTACATGTGGTGCGCCCATACGATGAAGCCGATCGCGCCGATGGCGACCATCGCATAGGCCATGCCGAGATAGCCGAACACGGGCTTCCTGGAGAAAGTGGAGACCACCTGGCTGATCATGCCGAAGCCTGGCAGGATCAGGATGTAAACTTCGGGATGGCCGAAGAACCAGAACAGGTGCTGGAAGAGGAGCGGGTCGCCGCCGCCTTGCGGGTCGAAGAAGGTCGTCCCGAAATTGCGGTCGGTCAGAAGCATCGTAATCGCGCCCGCGAGCACTGGGAGCGACAGGAGAAGCAGGAACGCCGTCACCAGGATCGACCAAACAAAGAGCGGCATCTTATGCAGCGTCATGCCCGGCGCGCGCATATTGAAGATGGTCGTGATGAAATTGATGGCGCCGAGGATGGATGATGCGCCTGCCAAGTGGATCGAAAGGATAACAAAATCCATGGCTGGGCCTGGATGCCCGCTCGTGCTGAGCGGCGCATAAAGCGTCCAGCCGCCGCCGAATCCCTTCGAGCCCGGCGCGCCTTCCACGAAAAGCGAGAGAATGAGAAGCGTGAACGACGCTGGCAGAAGCCAGAACGAGACGTTGTTCATGCGCGGGAACGCCATGTCCGGCGAGCCAATCATCAAAGGAACGAGCCAGTTACCGAAGCCGCCGATCATCGCGGGCATGACCATGAAAAAGACCATGATCACGCCATGGCCTGTCATTGCGACATTATAGGCCTGGGCGCTCGAAAAAATCTGAAGCCCCGGATAGGCAAGCTCCATTCGTACAAGAATCGAGAGAATCGCGCCGACAATGCCGGCTACCAGCGCGAAGATTAGGTAAAGGGTTCCGATATCCTTGTGGTTCGTTGAAAAAAGCCAGCGCCTGGCAAAGCCCATGGGCCGGCCATCAGGATATGTCTTCGCGACTACTTTTTGCATAAGGGGCCCTCAGCTCTGCGCCGCTGCGGCGATCTTCGATTAACGCGCGGGAGCCGCGGCTGGGTCCGCAGTCGCCACTTGGTTGTTGTCCAGGCCAGCGCTTTTTTGCTTGTCACTGATCCATTTGCCGTATTCTTCGTCGCTCACGACTTTCACCGCGATCGGCATGTAGGCGTGGCCCTGGCCGCACAAGGCGGAGCATTCGCCGTAATACACGCCGGGCTCTCTCGCGATGAACCAGGTCCGGTTGATGCGGCCTGGTATGCCGTCCGCGCGGGAGCCGAAGGAGGGCACGACCCACTGGTGGATGACGTCTCCGCCCGTGATCAAGACTTGCACGACCTTGTTGACCGGTACGACCATCTCATTATCGACAGCCAGATTTCTTAGCTGACCGGGCTTCAGATCTTTGTCCTCGATGGGATAGGAGTCAAAGGCGACCTTCGACTCGGGGTACTCGTAGGACCAATACCACTGCTTGCCGGTCGCTTTCACAATGACGTCGGCTTTCGGGAAGTCGAACTGATGGAAGAGAAGCCTAAAGGAAGGGATGGCGATCACGACAAGGATGAGCACGGGCACAATCGTCCACAGCACCTCCAAGGTTGTGTTGTGGGACAGCCTGGACGGAACCGGGTTTGCGGTTTCATTGTACCTGTACACCACCCAGATCAGCAACCCCAGCACGAATAGGGTGATGGGGACGATGATGATGAGCAGGAGCCCGTTGAAGCTCTTCATCTGATCCAGGATGGGCGTGACTGAATCGGGCAGATTGACTTGCCAATCACGCGGCGCCCCAACGGCGGCAAGCGCCTGCTCGACACCCGCGAATATGGCCAAGCACAAGACTGATGCTAACGAGAAAACCCGTGCTTTCATAGACACACCTTCTCTGGCCCTCTTCTTCTCAAGTCAGAGCTTTGAATTGAAGTTGCAAGGAGCCCTTAACCACTTTCCTTGCACTGAACAACCCCCCGGGGTTGTTTTCGCTTCACAACTCTGTGATCGACGTCAGCTTAGCACTATCACGGGCAAAAGGGAACCTGCGCCGCAGTCTCAATTCGGCCTAATTCCTTGCCGACTTGCGATGCATCGAGCGGTTCGCTCCTCAACATGGTGTGCAACGATGCTTCATCCGGCCAAGCTCCTGGCTGCCTGCTTTTTTCTCGCCCTTTCCGCCCCCCAAGCTCACGCTCAATCGGAGGTGGGATCGGGACAGGTCAAGGCGGTTTTCGGGGCATGGAAGCTGAAATGCGCGCAAATCGCGGGAGCAAAACACGATAAGTGCGCGCTCGTTCAGGACCTCAAGCTCGAGGACCGCCCCAACATGTTCCTGACGGTGCTGTTTATGCGGTCCTTCGACAGCGATAAGAAAATTTTGCGCATCGTGGCGCCGCTCGGTGTCGTGCTTCCGGCCGGCTTGGGGCTGAGGGTGGATGGCAATGACGTCGGCAATGTGAAATTCCTGAAGTGCTGGAAGTTCGGATGTCTTGCCGAGGTTATCGTGGACGACGTTCTGGTGAGCAAGTTCACGGCAGGTCAGACCGCGAGCTTCATTGTGTTCCCGACGCCGGATTCGGGTATCGGCTTCCCGGCCCCGCTCGCTGGATTCGCCGAAGGAATGAAAGGCTTGAACTGAGGTTCGATTGCCTGTGCGACCTTTGACTCTACCTCAGGCGCTTGACGAGAAAGCTGCTAAACTCCCGAGGGTGCTCGCAAGACGCGCAGGCGCATTCTCGAGCGCATCCGCTTTCCATCAAAAGCGGATGCGCTCTAGCTCTTTGTTTTATCGTGCGTCTTACCGGAAAACCGCTTCATGCTTTTCCGGACGCATCCTAGCTTTGGCCACGATCGAACTTCGAGAGGTCCATATGCTCGGCATAGATCCAGCGCACCGTGCGGGTCGTGGAGCGCATGATGACGGTATGGGTCTCGATTTGCCCGTCATAGAATTTGACGCCGCTCAACAGCGACCCATCCGTTACGCCGGTCGCCGAGAAGATGATATCGCCTGAAGCCATGTCCGCTGTGGAGTATTTGTGCTTCAAATCCTTGATGCCGAAATGCTCCGCCCGCTTCATATGCTGGTCATTGAGGGCTGCGAGGCGTCCTTGAATCTGGCCGCCGATGCAACGCAGCGCCGCCGCGGCGAGAACGCCTTCCGGCGCGCCGCCCATGCCCAGGTAGATGTCGATGCCCGTTTCTTCCGGCTCGCAGGTTTGAATGACCCCTGCGATGTCTCCATCGCCAATGAGGCTTATCGCGGCGCCCGCCGCCCGAACCTCCTCGATGAGCCTCGCATGGCGAGGACGGTCGAGGATGCAGGCCGTGATTTCCCGGACTAAGACGCCTTTCGCCTCGGCAAGCCGGTTCAAGTTTTCGGCGATGGAATAGTCGAGGCTCACAAGCCCTTCCTCGTAGCCCGGACCGATGGCGATCTTCTCCATGTAGATGCCTGGAGCGTGAAGAAGCGCTCCCTTTTCGGCGACCGCCACAACGGCAAGAGCGCCTGGAAGCGATTTCGCGCAAAGCGTCGTGCCTTCGAGCGGGTCAACGGCGATATCGACCGGCGGGCCCCCTCGGCCAATCTCCTCCCCAACATAAAGTATCGATACTTCATCGCGGTCGCCTTCGCCGATCACCACCTTGCCGGAGACCGGAAGGTCGGCGATTTCCCGGCGCATGGCTTCGGCCGCTGCGGCATCGGCCTGCCTTTCATCGCCACGCCCGCGGATACGGGCGGCGGCGACCGCGGCGCCCTCCGTTATGCGCGCGATGTCCAGAGAAAGGGTACGTGTAAGATTGCTGCCGTGGCTGCCTATTACAGAGCCCGGTTCCGATTGATTTTCCATGACGCCTTCACTCCCTCTTAGTCAGATTGAATATCTACAAGGCGGCTCAAAGCGCCTCAATGCGTATCATTTGCGGAGCGCCCGTGACGTGACCATCCTTCACGATGGCGTCGAGCGCGGACCGAAGCAAATCTTCCCGCGTCCGGTGCGTGATCATGACGACCGGCGTTGGCTCCCCTTCTTGCCCCGGCTGCCCAAATCCAGGCAGATCGGGCGCTTCGCGTTTTTGGACGACGCTCTCGAGCGAGATGCGTTGCTCGGCCATGCGGGTTGCGATTGCTGCGATGGCGCCGGGCCGGTCGTAAACGGAAAGGCGGATGTAAAAGCCGCCTTCATGGGTGCGCATTTCGGCCGGGCTATGTCTTTCAAGCTTTGCCATGGGCAGGATAAAGGGCGGCCCCCTATGTCCGCCGCGCGCGAGATCGATGATGTCGCTCGCCACAGACGAGGCTGTGGGCCGCGAGCCGGCGCCGGGCCCGGCGAGGATGATCTGACTCACGAAATCTCCCTCGACGGCGACGCAGTTCAAGACGCCATCGACGCTCGCCAGAGCGCTCGACTTCGGGATCATGGTCGGCGAAACCCGCGCCTCGATCCCGCTGGCCGTCTTGGCCGCCACAGCCAGGAGTTTGATGCGATAGCCGAGTTCGTCCGCGGCGCGGAAGTCGGCGGGCGTGATGCCGCGGATGCCTTCCAAATGGACGGCGTCGAAATTGGGCCTTACGCCGAATGCGAGCGCGGCGAGCAGCGACAGCTTGTGACCTGCGTCCTGTCCGTCCACGTCGAAGGTCGGGTCGGCCTCCGCATAACCCAGCGCCTGCGCCTCAGCCAGCACATCGGCGAACGGCAAGCCCTCCCGCTGCATGCGTGTCAGAATGTAGTTGCTCGTGCCGTTCAAAATCCCGTAGACGCGTGAGATCGAATTGCCGAGCAGGCTTTCCCTCAGGGTTTTCACGATGGGGATGCCGCCAGCCACCGCCGCTTCGAAACTGAGCGTGACGCCGTTCTTTTCCGCGAGTTCCGCAAGCTCGGCGCCGTGGCGGGCAAGCAACGCCTTATTCGCGGTCACGACATGCTTGCCAGCGCGGAGCGCAGCCTTGACGCTTTCCAGCGCCGGCCCTTTGTCGCCGCCCATCAACTCGACGAAAACATCGATATCCGCCGAGACGGCAAGCACCTTCGGGTCGTCGAACCACAGCGCTTTCGCCAGCTTCGCGCCTGGCTTCCCGCGGGAGCGCGCGCACACGCCCGTTATTGAAATCGGCCTGCCGCCCTTTTCGGCGATTGCATCGCTGTGCTGATTGAGGAGAGCCAGGAGCCCGGACCCTACCGTTCCCAATCCGGCGATACCTACCCGCAACGGCTTGTCTGACGTCATTAAGCTTCGCCCTCAGCGCGCGCCGGAAACCTGGGCCTGCGCCAGTGGAATGACATTGTGCAGCGTGGCCTCGGCAGAAGAAAGAAACTTTTTGATGGCGCGGCCGGCCTGCCGGATGCGGTGCTCGTTTTCAACAAGCGCGATACGAACGTGGCCCTCGCCATATTCCCCGAAGCCCAGGCCTGGAGAAACCGCCACGCCGGCTTTTTCGAGAATCAGCTTCGAGAATTCGAGCGAGCCAACCTTCTCCATGCTGGGAGGCAGCGGCGACCAGACGAACATCGTGCCTTGCGGCGCGGGGATCGTCCAGCCTGCGCGATCGAGGGTTTCGACCAGACAGTCGCGCCTCTTCTTGTAGATTTGGCGCATCTCTTCCACGCAGTCCTGAGGACCGTTCAGCGCTGCCGTGGCCGCGACCTGGATCGGCGTGAATGCGCCATAATCGAGATAGGATTTAACGCGGGACAGCGCCGCGACGAGGCGCTCATTGCCGACGCAGAAGCCGATGCGCCATCCCGGCATCGAATAGGTCTTCGACAGGGAGCTGAACTCAACGGCGACATCCATGGCGCCTGGAACCTCCAGGATGGACGGAGGCGGATCGCAGTCGAAGTAGATTTCGGCATAGGCGACGTCGGACAGAATGATGAGGTCGTGCTTCTTGGCCAAGGCCACGGCCTCGCGATAGAAATCGAGGCTCGCCATCAGCGCGGTGGGGTTGGACGGGTAGTTTAACACAAGCGCGACTGGCTTCGGCACGCTGTGCCGCACGGCCCTGTCCACGGACACGAGAAACTCGTGATCGACGCTCGCCGGAAGATGGCGGATCGCGGCGCCCGAGATGATGAAGCCGAACTCGTGGATTGGATAGGTCGGATTAGGCACGAGGATCACGTCGCCCGGCGCAGTAATAGCCTGCGCCATGTTGGCGAAACCTTCCTTCGAGCCGAGCGTGGCGACAACCTGCGTGTCGGGATTGAGCTTCACGCCGAACCGGCGCTCGTAATAAGCGGCCTGAGCGCGCCGCAGGCCTGGAATGCCACGCGACGCCGAATAGCGGTTCGTGCGCGGCTTCTTGACGGTCTCGATCAGCTTCTCGACGATATGGTCGGGCGTGGGGAGGTCTGGGTTGCCCATGCCGAAGTCGATGATGTCTTCACCACGCGCTCGCGCTGCGGCCTTGAGCTTGTTCACTTGCTCGAAAACGTAGGGCGGCAGTCGTTTAATGCGGTGAAATTCTTCGGTCATGATGGGATGTTCCTGGATCAAAAGGCATCCCGCCAAAGCGGGAGGCGCCGTTAACCTATAAGACCTGAGTTACGCTCATGTCCATCAGGCTTTGCGCTTCGCATGCCGCGGCCAACAAACGCGGCCAACAAATAGGTCCGCGCGATAGAGTGCTGAGCGATCCCCCCGGATAACGCGCGCGGCGGCGAGAGCGGCGCCAAACCCATGTGGATAGATATGCCGTAGCTTGCGCGAAGCTTGACGAATCGCATTTTAAAAAATATGGAAAAGGTGTTGCGCTTAAAGTGCGGCAAATCCCCTGGTGCAGCGCACAAGCCCTCTAGCACTCGTGCTAGAGGGTCCCTCCACCTCCTTCCGGTGCACGGTCCCTAGCTTAGCTTTTTCCCCAGCTGAGCTAGGGGGTGTGGAGGGTAGGGACACGCCTTCGACGAAAAGAGCACCCACCCACGCGGGAGAGCCTTTTGCATGTCCGCGATTGGCGATGGACAATAAGCCTGCGCCATCTCGTAGTGCGGACGAGGCTTGAACTCCGGTAAGTACGCTTCCGGCCGCTATTTACTCGCGGTCTTCACGGCGTCGCCGCCATGCGCCTGATCCTGCTTCTGCAAGTCTTCCACCGCCTTCTGGCGCTCTTCCGGCGTCAGGATGCTTCCCAGGTCTGAGATTTTGGAAAGACTTGGATATTTCGGATCGTCTGCGCAGGCGGTTAATCCCGCGCACATCGTAGCCGCGACGATGCCTGCCCCCACGGCCGCGATTTTCAATTTTTCAGCAACAACCCCCACACGCAACGCGAACTTGCAATAAGCCCGATGCATGGCTGCCCCCGTTTGGCGAACACACGAGTTTCTTTCCCTCCTCTAAACGGTAGTCGGATTTATTGTCGATGTCTTTTTGAATTATGTAACAGTTTGTTTCCAAGATGTGTTGACGGCCGTGCTATTCCTGCGACTCTGCGTCGGTTCTGTCCTGCTTCTCCAGGCCCGCGTCAACGGGAATCACCGCCCTGCGATGGTGCTCGGGCGCCCAGGGCCGGACGCCGCGCCCTTCGGAGGCCACGGACACGGCGACGCCGGACTCCGAGATCGAGATCGCCGCAGAACCTTTCTCCCAAAGGGCGCCGCGATCGAAAATGAATTTTGGCGCATGGCAAGGCGCCCGAAGATCCATCGGAGTAATGAGAATCCCCACGCGGCGGCAATCTTCCTGAATGGCGTCGGGCTTTGCGGTGAGGCTCACGAGCTGTCCCTTGACCATCGCGAGGCAGCTATAGGCATCGCATTGCCAGCCTTTGCCAAGCGACGCCTCTTTCGGCTTGCGATTGTCGCCGTCGGCCTTCAGCCATTGGGCGAGCGTGTAATAGGCTTTGCGCGATTTCGGGGCCTGGAGCTTTCCATCCTTGTCCCGCACCGCCACCACTTTCGCGTCGCGGTCGACATAGATGTCAGGCTTTTCGTGAATTGAGGTCATTGCGACGCCAAGGCCGATTACGGCGAGGCCGGCTAGCCGCCACCGCCCCCGCCAGACGATGAGCCAGAGGCCGCCCGACAGGATCACAAGCAGCGCGGAAAAGGGGAATGCCGGGACGGCGATCAGCGCGCCGGGCAAGGAGGCGACGGCTTTCGCAACGGCCATCATGGCGTCAACGCCGAGGCCCATCAGCTTCAACGGCCATTCATCCAGGCCGAAAGGCATGGCGATGAGCGCGATGATCATTGCGGGCATGGCCACGAAGTCGATGGGAGGTCCACCCAGCAGGTTCCCTATCGCGGCGTAGCACGTCAAATTGTGGAAGTAGTAAGCGGAGAACGGCTCGACGGCGAGACCGGCCGTTCCCGTCGTCACGAGCACAGCGCCGATAATGTAGACCGGCTGCCATGTGAGCCGCTCGCGGATGCTTTTCGCCTCGAAATGCAGATAGCGCCCGAAACGCTCGTAGCCCGCGATAAGGGCGGCGGTCGCCGCATACGACATCTGGAAGCTGATGTCGATCAAGCTGTCGGGCAGCACAACGAGGATGAGCAGCGCCGACAGGGCGACATTTCTGAGCGACAGGGCGGGGCGGTTCAGAAGGATCGCCAGGAAAACCACTGCGATCATCAGATAGGACCGCACCGCGGCGATGGATGCGCCGGACAGGGCCAGATAGACGGTGACGCAAACGAGAGCCGCGCCGCCCGCGATCGCCCGTACGGAAAAGCGAAGCGCGATGGCTGGAAACAGCGCCAGGAACCAGCGCAGGAACCAGAAGACGGCGCCCGCAACCAGCGACATGTGCATACCCGAAATCGACGTCACATGGGCGAGCCCCGACCCGCGCAGATCGTCGAGCGAGCTGTCGTCGAGACCGGCGGTTTTTCCCATGGTCAGCGCGGCGGCGAGTTCTCCGGTTTGGCCTGGAAGAACATCTGTGATCCGGTCGCCGATTGTTGTCCTGAGATCGGCGAGAGCTGTCCTGAACTTCATGTCGAAGGGCAGTTCGCGCCCTTCCAAAACCCGCGGCTTCGACAGCGAGTATCCCGAAGCGCCGATGCCCTGGTAATAGCTCATTCGCGCGAAGTCGTAGCCCCCCGGCATGATGGGTTCAGGCGGAGGGCCCAGAAGGGCGCGAACTTTCACGGCGTCTCCGGGCCTGAAATCGATGTCGCCGCGGACGCTGATGCGAACGCGGAACGGCCTTTGGGCAGCTTCGGCATTCTCATATTTCATGCTCGCAAGGCGGATGACGGCGCGTGCGCGCTTCGCCGTCTGACGGTCGAAACTCTCAACGAAGCCTTCGATGTCGTAGGCGCCATGCCGTTCGAGCATGGGCGCGGTCATGACAGCCGTGCGCACTTTCGCCGCGAGGAAACCGGCGCTCACGCAAAGAAGGACGCTCGTGAAAAGAAAGGGCAACAGATGCGACCGGGCGAGGACGCGAAGCGAGAACGCCGCGATGAAGAGGCCCGAAGCCAGCGCCAGTTCCGGTTCATGCGGCAGGGCGAAGTAAATGCCGATGCCGCAGCCGAAAAAGACCGGGATCCACAGCGACCAGCGTCCCTGCTCCGCATCGAGTTCTCGGGCGAGGGCCTGGCCGGGCCACGCAAGCGCGCGCAAAAAAACGCCGCCGCGATGCGGCGTCGCGTCGAAACCCGCGGGAACGAAAACGCTCAACCCTGCCCACCCGCTACCAATTGCCCGGGCGGCATGTTACACCGCTCGCAAATAAAAAAGTCCACAGGAATTGAGAGATGATCATGGCGTCCGCATCCGGCGTGGTGACACGCTTTGCACCCTCGCCGACCGGCTTTCTGCACATTGGCGGAGCCCGCACCGCGCTGTTCAACTGGCTCTACGCGCATCACACCGGCGGGAAGTTCCTGCTGCGTATCGAAGACACCGACAGGGCGCGATCCACACAGGCGGCGGTTGACGCGATTATCGACGGGCTGAAATGGCTCGAACTCGATTGGGAGGGCGAGCCCTGGCGTCAGTTTTCCATGGCGGAGCGGCATAAGCAGGTCGCGCATCAGCTTCTGGAAGAGGGCAAAGCCTATCGCTGCTACTCCACGCCGGAGGAATTGGCCGCCATGCGCGAGCGCGCGATGAACGAGGGCAGGGCGCCCGGCTATGACGGCGCATGGCGCGACCGCGGCCCGAAGGACTGGCCGAAGGATGCGCTTTACGCCGTGCGGCTCAGGGCTCCGCGCGAGGGCGAGACGGTGGTGGAGGACCGCGTTCAGGACCGCGTCACCTGGCGGAACAAGGATCTCGACGACATGGTGCTGCTGAGATCGGACGGCACGCCGACCTACATGCTCGCCGTCGTGGTCGACGATCACGACATGGGCATCACCCAGATCATTCGCGGCGACGACCATCTCACGAACGCGGCGCGTCAGACGCAGATTTATAATGCGATGGGTTGGGATGCGCCGTCCTTCTCGCACATCCCGCTAATCCACGGGCCGGATGGCGCGAAGCTGTCGAAGCGCCACGGCGCGCTCGGCGTCGAGGCTTACCGCGCCATGGGCTATCTGCCCGCTGCGATGCGGAATTATCTGGCGCGGCTGGGCTGGAGCCACGGCGACGACGAGATTTTCTCGACCGCCCAAGCCATCGAGTGGTTCGACCTCGACGCCATCGGCCGCTCGCCGTCGCGCTTCGACTTCGCAAAACTCGAAAACCTGAATGGCCACTACATCCGGAACACGCCGGACGCCGAGCTTGTGGCGCAAATCCGAGGCATTGTTCCCGAGGTGGAAGGCGCGAAAGAGTTTGCGGGCCGCATCGACGAGCAGGGCTGGAAAAAGCTCGAACAGGCGATGCCCGGCCTCAAGGAGCGCGCGAAGACGCTTGTCGAACTGCTTCTATCGGCGCGCTATCTCTTCGTACTGCGCCCGCTCGACCTCGACGAGAAGGCCGCGAAGCTCTTGGAGGGCGACGCCAGAAG
>JBAVVQ010000170.1:0-1513 GCA_049697375.1 Rhodomicrobium sp. | reverse complement strand
GCCATCAAGGCGATCCCGGCGGGCGGCGAGGCGACGCAGGAGCTGGCCGAGATTTACTCCGGGCTGTTCCGGCAGATCCAATACCGCTCGAACACGACGCATGTGTTCGCCAACGCGGTCTATTACGCGGTCGCGTGCGGCATCGGCCATTTCCGGCTCGTCACGCATATGTGGACGATGACGCGTTCGATCAGGAAATCCTGATCAAGCGCATCCAGGACCCTCTCTCGGTGTTCTGGGCGCCGGGCGCGGTCGAGCCGGACCGCTCGGACGCCGAATACTGCCTCGTTTCCGAGCTGATCGGACGGAAGGAGTTTCAGAAGCGCTTTCCTGACGCGGCCATGACCGATTTCGCCGCGCCCAAAGACCTCAACGCCGAGAGCGGCCTGTTCTGGGCCAATCGCGACGCCGTGCGCGTCTGCGAATATTGGGTGAAGCGCGCGGCCGAGCGCACCATCGCGCGGCTTGCGAGCGGCGAGACCATCGACATCACCCAGGTGGAGGAGAGGGAGCTGCAGCGCCTCGCTATCGTCGCGGACCGCAAGGTGAGGTCGCACAAGGTCGAGCATTATCTGCTCTCCGGCGAAGAGGTGCTGGAAGGGCCGAACCAATGGCCGGGGCGTTACATCCCGATCTTCCCCGTCATCGGCTCCGAGACGGCGCTCGAAAGCAAGGTGGTTCGGAGCGGCTTGATCCGCTTCAGCCGCGATCCGCAGCAGCTTTATAATTTCTGGCGCTCGGCAGCCGCCGAAGCCATTGCGCTCGCGCCGCGCGCGCCGTTTCTGGCGACGACGGCGATGATCGCAAAATTCAAGGGCCAATGGGATACGCAGAACACCGTGGCCCGGCCGTACCTGCTCTATGAGCCCGACCCGGATGCTCCAGGCGGACGGCCGATGCGCGAGCCGCCGCCGGATATTCCGGCGGCGCTCGTGCAGGAAAGCGCGATTGCCTCCGACGAGATGAAGGCGACGACAGGCATTTACGACGCCGCGCTCGGCGCGCGCTCGAACGAGATTTCGGGCGTCGCGATCCGGGCGCGCGAAAGCCAGGGCGGCGTTTCAGCCCTGCATTACCAGGACAATCTGATGGCGACGCTCAACCATCTCGGAAAGGCGCTCATCGACCTCATCCCGAGGATTTACGACAGCGAGCGCACTGTACGGATCATGCGCGAGGACGAAAGCCATGAGCCGGTGCGCATCAACGTCCCCGTGATGGGCGTGGACGGCAAGCCAATGCTGCTCAACGATCTGAGCCAGGGCGCCTACGATGTGCGCGTGAAGATCGGCCCTTCCTATGCCACCCGGCGTTCGGAGGCCGCCGACAGCATGCTGCAGTTCATCCAGGCCGTGCCGCAAGCCGCAGGCGTCGCGGGCGATCTCGTGGCGCGGAACATGGATTGGCCCGGCGCGGACGAAATCGCCGAGCGGCTCCGGCGCATGCTGCCGCCTCAAGTGACAGGCGAAGCGCCGCCGCTCGATGCGCAACTCGCGCAGGCGCGCCAGCAAGC
>JBAVVQ010000169.1:0-4097 GCA_049697375.1 Rhodomicrobium sp. | reverse complement strand
GAGCGGGACTCCGCGGAGCAAAAGGCAGTTGATGGAAAGAAGTCCAGCGGTCCGCTCTACGCGGTCGTGTCTCTCGCCGATCAGCACATCTCATTCTACGATGCGAACGGCCTGTGGGAACGCAGCGTGGTCTCGACAGGCGTGGCTGGCCATCCAACGCCGCCTGGCATCTTTACCATCCTCGAGAAGGAGCGCTGGCATAGGTCGAATATCTACAGCGGCGCACCCATGCCCTACATGCAGCGCCTCGCCTGGACGGGTGTTGCAATGCATGAAGGGGTGGTGACGGGCCGGCCTGCCTCGCACGGGTGCATCCGCCTTCCCGGAGCCTTCGCGAAGCGACTCTTCAGCCATACAAACGTGGGGCAGCGCGTCGTCATCTCGCCTCAGGATGTAACGCCTTCTGACATTGTGAACGCGCATCTTCCTGTGCCGCAGCTGCAGACCCCGCCAGCGGGCGCGGAGGATAAGACCGCCGCCATCAAGAGGGGCAATGCGGTCGAGACCGTTGCTTTGGACAAGCCTACTGGGGGCGAAGATCCGAAGCTCCTCAATCCCGCCCAGTTTGCGCAGGCGTTGAAAACCGCCTCAGCGGCAAACGCCGCCTCAGCGGTTCAGGCTAAAAAAGCAGCACTGGCTATTGCCGCGGCCAAGTCCGAGGATGTGCGTCAGGCGGCTAGGGAGCTGTCTGTTGCGGAGGAAAGCGTCCGAAGGGCAAAAGCAGAAATCGAAGACGCGAACCGCAGCATGGCCAGGGCTCAAGGCGACGAAGTCATTAAGAAAGCTACGGACCGGAAATTGGCTTCTGAAGCCAAGCTCGCTGAAGCAGAGGGCAAAGTCCGGGAAGCAGGCGAGACCAAGGCAGCCAAGGATAAGGATCTGGTTTCCGCGCAGAACGCTGTGCGTGAGGCTGATGAACAAGCGTCAGCGGCTTCTGCGAGCGCGAAGGACGCCACCATACGCGCGGAGCCGATCTCGATTTTCATCAGCCGCAAAAACAAGCGCCTTTACGTCCGTCAGGCGACCCAGCATCTGTTCGACATGCCCATTACAATCCGCGATTCAGAGCGTCCGCTTGGAACCCATTTGTTCATCGCAACACATGCGGGGGATGATGGCGCTTCCTTGCACTGGGTCGGCCTTACGCCACCGGCCGCTATCGAGGTCAAGCATCGCCGCCATTCCAGCCGGAGAGGGCGTGCGATTGAGCCGGAAGACGAGACGCCTTCCTTGAAGCCCCTCCCGGAGGCTGCGTCGGCGGCGCTCGATCGCATCGAACTACCGCCGGAGGCTGTTCAGCGCATCGCTGAGCGCGCATGGGTGGGAGCCACGCTGATTATTTCCGATGTGGGAATGAGCGGCGAGGGGCGATATCCGATGGATTTCATAATCTTGAGCCACACGATCGTTCGAGAAGACTGACGGTAGAGTCCAAGGCCGCCAATCTCTTTGCCCACGCGCCCGCGGCCACCCAACCGGAAGAGATCATCACGGAGATCCTGGTTCGGCCCGGATTGAGGATCGAGCGGATCGTCTCGACCGGGCACGCAAGTCCGGCGGGCTTCTGGTATGACCAGCCCTGGGATGAATGGGTGACCGTGCTCGCGGGCGCGGCTCGCTTGCGTTTTGAAAATGAACCGGAGGATCGAGAGCTCCGCCCCGGCGATCATGTCTTCATACAAGCTCACATGCGCCACCGCGTCGAATGGACAAGCGCCGATCCGCCGACAATATGGCTTGCTGTTCATAGCAAGCCGTGACGCCGGTTCCTTATATTCCGTCGCGCGAGTTCCTTGGTTGCGCTTGGCTCGAAGCTTTTCTTGGAAATGCAGCTCCTAAGGTTTCTTATCTTTGGAGGCCCTGGTTGATGGGCTTGTTCAAGGATTAGGTCCATGCCTCACAGCTCTGTTAGCCAGTTCCTGCGTCGCATCTTCGTCGTCTTAGCCTGCCTGACGCCGCTCTTGCTCCAAGCGTGTAGCGATGAGAAAGGCGCGTTGCAGTCTTATAATGCTGCAATCGGTGAAAGTTCGGTCTCCGGTATTTCCTCCGGCGGGTTTATGGCCGTGCAGTTTGGCACGGCCTGGTCTCCAATAATCAAGGGTGTCGGCGTTGTTGCAGGAGGACCGTTTTATTGCGCCCAGGCCACGACATCCGATTTCTGGAATGCCTACGCGGCGCCCATCCTTAGGGCGACGGGCCCATGCATGAAAGGGCCTGCGCCCGATGTGGAGCTTTTCATTGATAAAGCCGACGAAAAGGCTGCCTCAGGAGGAATCGGCGCGACAAGCAATCTCCGCCATCAGAAGATTTATATCTTTCATGGCTTCAATGACTCCGTGGTTGCTCAGTCGGTCACCGACGCGACCGCGCAATTCTACCGCCACTATCTGGGCCAGGAAGGGGCTGGCAATCTCTTTTATCAAACCACCTTGGGTGCGGGCCACGCACAGGTGCTGCCGTATGACAAACGGTTTGGTGGGCTGAATGCCTGTGACCTCAATCAAAGCCCATATATCAACGAGTGCGGTTATGACCAGGCTGGCGTCATCCTTCAGCACATTTACGGTGCGCTCAATCCGCCGAATTACGGCAAACCAACAGGCACACTGAAAAGTTTCTCCCAAGGGAGGTACACCGGTTCCGACGAGCCGGCCTCGCTGAGCATGGGAGACACGGGTTACGTTTTCGTTCCGAAAGAGTGCGAAGCCGAACAAGGCGCGGCATGCCGAGTGCATATTGCGCTGCATGGATGCACGCAGGATGTGGGAAACATCGGCAAGCTTTATATCGATGACTCCGGCTACAATGCCTGGGCGGATACAAACCGCATCATCGTCTTGTATCCGCAAATCGTGAGCCGGCCACTCTTGGGGCTGCCGCCCCAAAATCCGCAGGCCTGCTGGGACTGGTGGAGCTACATCACCCACGACGACACTTACGTAACGAAGTCTGGGAGACAGATCAAAGCGCTCAAAGCGATGCTGGATGCGCTGACGGCGGGAGGGAAAGAGGGATCGCAAAGCGCGGATGCGGCGGTTACGCCTGGAAGGCTTATTGTTATCGACATCTCGGATATAGCTGCGGATTTGGCCTGGACTTCGGTTGCGGGCGCCGAAAGCTATTCCGTTTCGCGGGCGGAGGCCGGAGGCGATTTTACGCCGATCGGAAAGGTTTCAGGTCTGAGCTTTGCAGACAGCGGATTGAAACCATCGACCTCCTACCGTTGGCGTGTAGTGGCCTCCACCGGGGGCAGCGAGGGTGGCGTTTCCCTGGAAGCAACCGCCAAAACTGCGGTCAAGCACAAGCCCTGCGCTAACCCCGGTTCTTGTCCGCTCGCCAGGGCGGATAACTGATTTGAGCCAAGACCTCCTCAATGCCAGGCTGAAGTTCATGTTCGCTGCTCGAAAGGCTCAGCCCGCTTCTCCGTCGCGGCCGCTTATGGCGTCGGGCATCCGTGACATCTTGTCACAATAGACTTCTGCCTTGATTTCAATGCTGTTTTGACGACGATCAAAATCGCATAAGTCGATAGCCTCTTCTCTATCAAGCTGTATGCTAGGCAAGTTTCGGGACGCGAGAAAGAAAAGCGCCCGCTCCGCCAAACGACAATAAAGACCTTGGGGAGGAGAAGCAGTGCAATCAGATTTCACAGTACTAAGGGAAAACCTCGCGGCCGCCTGCCGCGAGCGCAAAATGACTCATGACCCGCTCTGTGCCGCCGCGGTTGATCTTCACTTCGCCGGGGTGAAAGCTCTCGACATTTACCGGCTCGCCAGGATTGCCGACAATCTCGACGTGAGTGTGGATTGGCTCTTAGGGCGTTCGGACAGCATGGAAGTGACGGAAAGCAAGGCTAAGAAGCCTGTCGGGCAGTCATAGCACCTGGACCACGACGCGGACGGTCCCTCCCGTAACCTGAAACAATCAGATTTCGGGAGGGAAGCGCAGCTTTTGTGCGATGGGTCAAGGTGTGATCGCACAAGGCTCGATATGCCAGATCTCGGAGGCGTATTGCTGAATGGCGCGGTCGGACGAGAACTTGCCGGCCCGCGCTACGTTGATGATCGCCTTTCTGTCCCACCCGTCGCGATCCTGGT
>JBAVVQ010000168.1:0-10065 GCA_049697375.1 Rhodomicrobium sp. | reverse complement strand
AAGACCACGCCATCGCGAGCGAGATCGCCCCCTGCTTTATCGAGGATAGCGGCGCCAAGACCGATGTCGTGGTGCTGGGCTGCACGCATTATCCGCTGCTGCTCGATAGGCTGGATGCGCTGGCGCCGTGGCCTGTGATCTGGCTCGACCCCGCTCCGGCGGTCGCGCGCCGCATCGCCAACGTCCTCGCAGTACGAGGGCACGTCGTCGGCGTTGGCGCAAAACGCGGCGCCGGCATCATCAAATTCACATCCGGCCGCACAGCGTCCGCATCACTCTCGGCCCTTCTGCAATCCCACAATTTGAGCATCGCGCCCTATGTGGCGGCTGCCGCAGCGTAAAGAGCATCCCATGATCCCCCGCTATTCCCGCCCGCAAATGGCGGCCATCTGGTCAGACCGCACAAGATACGAGATCTGGCTGGAAATCGAAACGCTCGCCGCCGAGGTCATGGAGCAGCTCGGGCAAATCCCGGCCGGAACTTCGAAGGCCTTGCGCGAGCGCGGCGCGTTCGACATCGAGCGCATCGACGAGATCGAGCGCGAAGTGAAGCACGATGTGATCGCCTTTCTGACGAGCGTGTCCGAGCATGTCGGGCCGGAAGCGCGGTTTATGCATCAGGGCATGACCTCATCCGATGTGCTCGACACCTGCCTCGCGGTCCAGCTCACGCGCGCGGCGGACATCCTGCTCGCCGATCTCGACGGGCTCCTCGAAGCGCTGAAGCGCCGCGCGATGGAGCACAAATATACGGTCACTGTCGGCCGCAGCCACGGCATCCACGCCGAGCCGACGACGTTCGGGCTGAAGCTAGCCTTCGCCTATGCCGAATTTTGCCGCGCGAAGGAGCGGCTTTTGCGCGCTAAGGAGGATGTCGGCACCTGCGCGATTTCCGGCGCGGTCGGCACGTTCGCCCATCTCGACCCGCGCGTGGAGGCTTATGTCGCCCAAAAGCTCGGCCTCAAGCCTGAGCCGGTCTCGACGCAAATCATCCCGCGCGACCGGCACGCCATGTTCTTTGCGACGCTCGGCGTGATCGCATCGTCCGTCGAGCGGCTGGCGACCGAGATCCGCCATTTGCAGCGCACCGAAGTGGGCGAGGCGGAGGAGTTCTTCTCGAAGGGGCAGAAGGGCTCGTCGGCCATGCCGCACAAGCGCAATCCGGTCCTGACCGAGAACCTGACCGGACTTGCCCGCCTCGTGCGTGGCTATGCCGTGCCCGCGATGGAAAATATCGCGCTCTGGCACGAGCGCGATATCTCGCATTCCTCGGTCGAGCGCATGATCGGGCCGGACGCAACCGTCACCCTCGATTTCGCGCTGGCCCGGCTTGCGGGCGTGATCGACAAGCTGGTCGTCTATCCCGAAAAAATGCGCGAGAATCTGGAGCGCGGCGGCGGCCTAGTCCATTCGCAGCAGGTGCTGCTGGCGCTCACTCAAAAAGGCGTCAGCCGAGAGGACGCCTACCGCCTTGTGCAGAAGAACGCCATGCGCGCGTTTGGCGGCGAAGGCTCCTTCGCAGATTTTCTGAAGGGCGACGCGGAGGTGTCCTCAAAGCTCTCATCCGCGGAACTCGACGCGCTTTTCGACACGCGCCACCACCTGAAGAATGTCGACGTAATTTTTGACCGTGTATTCTCCACACACATTCAATCATCCGGGTAAATATCAATTGTTAAACATTCGTTCTCCGCGCGGGCCGTTAAGACAAATGTGGTTAACAGGAGCGCGCCGGATTTATTTCCCGCCGCGTGTTTGGTTAAAAATTCGTCTATGCGGCGCAAAAGCCAAAAGGCGCAACACCTTTGACGGGGATGGCTGAACGGATTTAAGTTACTGAAAATAATCGAATTTCTATGGTTAACAAAGTGGCCGTTAAATTAAATTTCGGAATTTTTTCATTTACTGGGACGCGCAAAAGTCCGTGCCCCTTCAACGCTGAACCGCAACAAGGAATTCAAGCGGCGGCGAAGAAAACCTCGCTAGGTGTTTTGTAGCCGAGAACCTTTCTGGGACGGGAGTTGAGTTTGTCCTCGACCCTTTGGACATCGGCGGTCGCGAGGGTAGAGAAGTCGGAGCCTTTTGGGAAGTACTGGCGGACGAGGCCGTTGGTGTGTTCGTTCAGGCCCCGCTCCCAGGAATGATAAGGCTTGGCGAAGTAGATTTGAGCGGCAAGCTTGGCTGCTATCTGAGCGTGGCCAGCGAACTCTTTGCCGTTGTCATAAGTGATGGTCTTGATCTTGTGGGCGATGGGAAGAAGCGAGACGTCACAGGCCTTTTGGACGGAGGCGGCGCTTCTGTTCGGGAGGATGGCGAGCTTTGTATATTTTGATGTGCGATCCACGTGGGTCAGGATCGCGCCCTTGAGGCTTCGTCCGATGATGGCGTCGCCCTCCCAGTCGCCGATGCGGCGTTTTTCAGCGACGATGGCGGGCCACTCGGCGATGTCCACGCGGCCGGGGATCAGGCCGCGCCCGGAGTTTCTGCCTTTGCGCCTGCTGTATTTCTTGCCGCTATGGCGCAGATGGCGCCAGAGGTCGCCGCCGTTTCTCTTGTCCTTCCAGATGTGCCGGTAGATGCGTTCGCAACTGACAAAGGCGCGTCCCTGCCTTTTCAACCAGCCGCTGATTTGATCGGGGCTCCATTGTTCTTGCGTCAGTTTTTCCTCGATCTCGCGGACGAGGCCGGGCTTCATTTTGCGCGGCGCACCCGATGCGGCGGCGCGCCTGGCGGCCGCTTTCTCCTGCGCCTGTATGTAGCGATACCCCTTGCCGCCGGTATTGCGTTTGAGTTCCTTCGTGATTGTCGAACGATGCACGCCGATCAACTGTGCAATCTCGGTTTTGGCGCATCCGCTTTTCAGGAGCGCGTAAATCTGGCAGCGTTTGTCATAGGTCAGGTGACGATAGCCTTTGGGCATGTGTCCTCGGTGAGATCTGGAAGTCCCACGCAAGGATAGTCTTCACCTGGCCGCCGGCATACACAGCTTGGCTCAGGGTGGTGGATAAAGCAGGCGGCCTCAAGGGTGCTCGCTGCGCTCGCATCGCCTCTCGCGACAAGCCCTTGACCCCGCCTGCCTTATCCACCGTTCGCTCTGCCATGCCGTTTATACCTGCTTGTTGCATTTCGGAGTTGAAACCGGGCCGTTAAATATGTTGAGACTTCGCCTGTTAACCAGACCCACGTCTGCAGGGGGCGGGGCGCGGACTCTGGAGATAAAATTTCCATAGCAATATCAGAGACTTATTTGTTAACCTCTCAGCAAGGCGCTTTCTCATAGAGTCTTGGTATCAGGCAATTCCAACGCAAAACGCAAACGAGAAGCCGATCCGGAGCATGATGAGAGACGGTCGCCCGCATTCGATGAAGCGCAGGAGGCTTTTAGGTCCGCCGGACGAAGCCGATATTGTCGTCGATGACGGTCGTCGGCCCGACGGGCAGCCTGGCAGGGTTCGGCACGTCGAGTTTCTGGAACTCGATCTTCTGCGCCCAAATCTTTTTCAGGAAATCCTCGAAGACGGCGATGGTCAGGAGCTCGCCGGGGCAGCGCCTATATCCGAAACCGAACGGCGCAAACCCCGCATAGTCGCAGACAGGATGCGGCTTGCCATCAACAACGCCGAAAACAGTGCCGAATGCGCTGTTCGTCATGTCGGCGTTCCGCCCGTCCTTGACCGGGAATGAGGCTTTCTCGAACGGACATCTCGCAAATCCGATCGCCTTGGCTCTTTCGTTGTCGATCTGATCGCTCGCGGGCGCGCTTTTATACCGCCCGGGATCGAACTCCAGCGGATTTTCCCAATGGCGCGGATCGGTGCTTGCCGCGAGATGAGGCGTAATGGCGTAGCCATGCCGCTCCGGCTCGCGCATTCCAAGTTGCTGGAGCGAGGATATGCTGCCCCCGTTCGGCGAAATCACCCGGAACAGTTCCATGACGAACCGCTGAAGCGGCGTAAACGGTCCGCCGCGCGCATTATCGTAGTCGCCTTCCATGGTTCGCTTGAACCACGTCTTGACGTCCGGATCGCCCGTGGTGTTCTCAAGCATCATCATGATGTTGTAGATCGTATTGCCCCACTGGCTGAGCGCTACGAAATTATGGAAGCTCTCGAAGACGACATCCTTGTTTCTGAAATCGCTCCCGCCACCGCCATTCTTGATCCAGTAGTAGACGAATGTTTTCTCCGGGTCCTTCACCCGGTTATTGATGACGTCCTGGATTCGTTCTTCGATCCATTTCTTGAGGGGGCCGCGAAGCGCGCGCACCTTCATGTAGTTTTCGTAGACAATGCCGAGCAGCGGATCGCGATAGCCAAGCACCGTATTGAAGCTTTCGCCGATCTGGCGGACCTCGCTCGGAACCGCTTCCCCCTGCACGCCAACGTGCAAATCCCAGAACAGATCGAAGTAATTGTCGAGATAATACCGCATCAAAGGCTTGCCGGCGTTCTTCTCGTCCAAAAGCCGGTCGAAGAACCTGGCGACCTTCTCGGCATACATCGTCTTGTATAAATCCGGCGTCAGCGCCGAAATATAAATGCGCTTGCGCCGGTTATCGGGTCCGCGCTTTTCGAGGCCCTGCAGGAAGACCGTAAGCCCCTCCTCCGGATTCGGCCCCCAGTCGTCGTAAAGCATCCCCCAGAGGTCGTAAGGAAGCGCGTTCTCCTTGCTGAGCGTTTCGTCGATCATGGGGAGGAACGGGCGCTGCGCCGCGTAAAGGTTCGTGCGCACGAAGGCCATGACCGCATTCTGGATATAGGCAGGGTCATAGGTGGTGGGAAACATCTCCCGGAGCTGCCCCATGCCAGCAGCCCCATAGCCCGCAGGCGGCGCGCCCATCTGGGCGCCTGCGCTTGTCACCTGCGCGCCCAGGATCGCCGCCGCGCCTGCGCCGATCAGGAGGCCGCGCCGGCTCACATCGAGAGGGCTGTCTTCGGCGCTTGCGTTGCCGTGAGCTGACTTATCTGCAACGAAGCGATCCATGTCGACCTCCGTCCAAGCGGCATGACTATCCGTAGACAGAAGCGAGAAATAACCGAAGTAACAATTCTGTTCCCGGCGCGCTGAAGCCGATTGCGCCGGGGATGGCTCGCGATATTGCCTGAAAGCATAAAAACCGATAGCGAGTGAAAATATTTTTGGCCCCGATTCGCCATCATCTTGGAAATGCCAGCGGCGTTATCCGGGATCGTAAATAACAGCGGCGTTTCGCGGTGGTGAAATGAGTGGGTTGGCTGGGGAAATATTTCATGCGGATTATGGCGGCGATATTTTTTGCTGTTTTGCTTGCCGGTGCGGCTCGGGGCGAGGATATGCCCGATCAACGGCCCGCGCTGCGCATCGAGGCGGGCATGCATACGGCGCAGATCAAGCGGATCGGCGTGGATGCCGCCTGCAGCCTGATGGTGACAGGCTCGGATGACAAGACGGCGCGACTTTGGGCGCTGCCTGAGAACGGGCGCGGAAGCCCTACCCTGTTGCGCACCCTGCGCGTGCCCATCGGCGAGGGCGATGAGGGCAAGGTCTACGCCGTGGCGCTATCGCCGGATGGCAAATGGGCGGCAGCAGGCGGCTGGAGCAAAAACGACGATGTTTACATCTTCGAAGCCGCCACGGGGCGGCTCGTCATGCGGCTTAGCCGCCTTGGCGCCGTCATCAACCATCTCGCCTTCTCCCCCGACGGAAGCCGCCTTGTCAGCGTGCTTTCGGGCGGTGAAGGCATGCGGCTTTGGGAGACAGGAAGCTGGCGGCTTCTCGCCGAGGACAAAAACTATGGCGGCAAGGGCGGCTATGGCGCAGCTTTCGATAGCGCGAACCGGCTTTACACCGTAGCCGATGACGGGCAGATCCGCCGCTATGACGCGAATGGGAGCCTCGAAAAGAAGGCCGCTGCAAAAGGCGGCAAGCAACCCTTCAGCATTGCGCTGCACCCGAATGGCGTGAAGTTCGCCATCGGCTATAATGACACGGCCGCCGTCGAGGTTTACGACGCGCGCACCCTGGAACGGCTCCACGCCGCCGATACAATCGGCGTCACCGGGGGCGAACTGAAAGTCGCTTGGTCCGCCGATGGCGCACGGCTTTTCGCGGGCGGCAAAACACTCAAAACGCCTGAGCCGATTATGATCTGGCAAGGCGAAGGCCGCGGGAAGCGCACGCAAGCGCCGCTGTCCAAAGACACGCTCATGCAGCTTCTGCCCTGCGGCGACGGCATAGCGGCGGGGGCGCAGGATCCCGCCTTCGGCCTTATCGCCGCGAATGGCGAAAAGAGCTTCTGGCAGGATCGCGTCACCGGCGATATGCGCGACAAGCTGCGCGACGCCTTCACGCTCTCCAGAGACGGCAAGAGCGTCCAATTCGGCTTGGGATATGGCGGCAAGCAGCCCGTGCTTTTCGATCTCGCAGCCTTCCGCCTTGCGGACGCCGCCAAAAAGACGACGGGTCTGGCGCCGCCCAAAACGGCCGGCCTCGCGATCACGGACTGGCAGGATAAGTACAAACCGAAGCTGAACGGCGAGCCCATCGCGCCTGAGGATAACGGAAGATCGCGCGCACTCGCCATTGCGCCCGATGCATCGCGCTTCGTCCTTGGCACGGAGTATTGGCTGGGCGCTTTCCGCGCGGACGGCGGCGAGCTTTGGCGCAAAGCAATCCCCGGCGTCGCCTGGGGCGTGAACGTCAGCCGCGATGGACGGCTCGTCGTGGCCGCCTATGGCGACGGAACCATCCGCTGGCGGCGGCTTTCCGACGGGCAGGAGCTGCTCGCGCTGTTCGTGCACGCCATCGACAGGCGCTTCGTGGCCTGGACGCCGAAGGGCTATTATGCCGCCTCGCCCGGCGCGGAAGATCTCATCGGCTGGCACGTGAACCGCGACTGGGATCACGCGCCCGACTTCTACCCCGTCTCGCGCTTCCGCGATCAGTTCAACCGGCCTGACATCGTGAAGCGCATCCTCGACGACCTGGATGAGGACAAAGCCATCGCCGACGCCAACCGGCTCGCGGGCGCAAAGCCAGCCGGGGAAATTGAAAGAATATTGCCTCCCGTTGCCACCATCCTTTCGCCGGGCGACGGCGCTCAGTTCTCATCCGATCGTCTTTCCATTCGCTACAGCCTGCGTTCCCCCTCCGCTCTTGCTATTTCGGAGCTGACCGCGCTTGTGGATGGCCGTCCGCTATCCGCCATCCCGCCGCCGGGCGGCGTCAGCCAATCCTCTGATTCCGAGACAAGCGTGACGCTGTCCGGTCTGCCCCAGCGCGACCTCACGCTTTCTCTCGCGGCTCGCGCAGGCGGTCTCGAAAGCGCCCCCGCCAGCGTCCGGCTGAAGTTTCAGGGCGCGACGCAACAGCCGGCCGGCGACGGCGCCGCGAAGACCGCCTCCACCGTATCGCTCTACGCCCTCGTGGTTGGCGTCGGCAAATTCAAGGATGAGAGCATCAACGGGCTCGCATGGGCCGGGAAAGACGCCCGCGACTTCGCCGCAGCCCTGGAAGAGCAGGAAGGCAGGCTTTACCGCAAGGTCGACGTGCGGCTTCTGTCCGATGAGAATGCCGACAACGCCTCGATCCTCGACGGGCTGACCTGGCTTAAGCGCCAGGTGAGTCAGGGCGATGTCGGCGTCTTATTTCTCGCAGGTCACGGCGTAACCGATCCCTCCGGCGATTATTATTATGTGCCCTACAACGCGAGGATCGAAACCGTCGCCGGGCTGTCCCTGCCGACGCGCGGCAGTTCCGTGCCCGACACCGAAATCAGCCACACGCTGAAGCAGCTTGCGGGCAACGCCGTGTTCTTCTTCGATACCTGCCATTCGGGCAACGCTACCGGGGTCTCCTTCCGCGGGCTTGATTATAATAAGCTTATCAACGAGATCTCCGGATCGGCCAACGCCATCGTGCTGGCAAGTTCCACCGGCTCTGAATCAAGCCTCGAAAGCGATGAATGGCAGCATGGGGCCTTCACCAAGGCTTTGCTTGAAGGCATCGCGGGAAAGGGTCTCCATTACGACCCCGGCATCGTCACCATCGACGAACTGAACCTTTATGTGAAGACGCGCGTAAAGGAGCTGACGGAGGGGTTGCAGCATCCGGTTGATGTGAAGCCGAAAGAGGCTCGCGATATCCCCTTCGCCATGCCTTGAGGTCTCGTCGTCCCGGAAGCCGTTTGCGCGCTATCCGGGATCATTTTGGACACTGCCGGATAAGCGGTAATGCGCTTTCCGGGGTGACGAATGAGAGGCTGTCAGTCCGGGCGCGAAACCCGTTGCGTCTTTCGAAGGCTCAGCTTATTGTCGCGCGTTAGCCGCCCGGCGCGACAGGGCATGCCGTGGCGGCTTTGAAGCTTCTCCAAGAAAGCGAATGGCTTGGCGGCTTAAGGGCTGCGGCATTGCGCCGTTCGCGAGAGAGACACCAACGAAAGGAAGCAAAATGCCCAAGATGAAAACAAAAAGCGGCGTGAAAAAGCGCTTCAAAATTACCGGCTCCGGCAAAGTTGTCGCCGGACAGGCCGGGAAGCGCCACGGCATGATCAAGCGAACCCCCAAGTTCATCAGAAACGCCCGCGGCGGCGTGGTCCTCGAAGATGGCGATGCGCGCATCATTAAGAAATTTACGCCCTATGGGCTTGACTGATCGCGCAAAAATCGTAACGCTTGAGCTTGGAGATAATCAATGTCACGTGTGAAGCGGGGGGTAACCTCCCACGCCCGTCATAAGGCAGTCCTGGAGCAGGCCAAAGGCTATTATGGACGCCGCAAGAATACAATCCGCGTCGCCCGTCAGGCCGTCGAAAAGGCCGGGCAATACGCTTACCGCGATCGCCGCACGAAGAAGCGCAATTTCCGCTCTCTTTGGATTCAGCGTATCAACGCCGCCGTGCGCGAGCATGGCCTCACCTATGGCCGTTTCATCGACGGTCTCAACAAGGCGGGCATTCTGATCGACCGCAAGGTCTTGTCGGATCTCGCCATCACCGATGCGGGCGGCTTCGCCGCGCTTGTCGGAAAGGCACGCGACGCCCTGCCCGCGGAGTTGCGTCCAGCATGAGACTAACAGAGCTTACAGTTTCTGAGTTGCTCGCGCTTGCGAACGTTCTTTTAAGGATCGCCGAGGAGATCCCCAAAGAGGACCGTGTTGCGACGCGGGACGCCAGGGATGAGATTGCCTATGTGCTGAAGCTGATCACGGAAAAGGAGGGCGCTAAACAGCCCTCCTCGGCGCTGCACTAAACGAACGCGGCAATCCGGCCAACGGAATGTCGTCCCGGCCAAGCGAGGGCGAGCCGGGAGCGCAAAAGGTTTTGATCTTCAATGATTTATGATTCCAGATGAGGCTTCGCCCTTCCGGGATGACGGCGCCGCGATCCTTTGGCGCGTTTCGAACAAGGTATGCGTCACTCTTTTCGGCTTGCGTTGGGTAACTTACCTCCATACTTGACCCTTCCGGTCAAAAGTGGCACCGCTTTTTACTGATTTTTTGTTTTTCGGAAACGCCTCATGGATGCCGTCGTGAACCAATCTCACGATCTTGACGCTCTGACGAAACGGCTGCTGACTGAGGTCGCCGCCGCGCAAGACTTGGCCGCGCTCGACGCCATTCGCGTCTCAACCCTTGGCAAGAAGGGCGAAATTTCCGAGCTGATGAAACAGCTTGGCTCCATGCCCCACGAGGAGCGCAGGAGCTTCGGCGCCGCCGTCAACGTCGTCAAAGACCGCGTTGCAGCCGCGCTCGAAACAAGGAAGGCCGAGCTTGAGGCGGCGGCGCTCGCTGAGAAGCTTGCGACGGATCGCGTCGACATCACGCTGCCCGTCCGGCCAAATCCCGCCGCCGAGGGACGAATCCATCCCATCAGCCGCGTGTGGGAAGAGCTGATGGTGATCTTCGCGGATATGGGCTTCGCCGTCGCCGAAGGACCGGACATCGAGACCGACGACAACAATTTCACCCGGCTGAACTTCCCGCCCGGACACCCGGCGCGCGAGGCCCACGACTCGTTCTTCTTCTCGCCGAATGCGGAAGGCGAGCGGCTTCTCCTGCGCACGCATACCTCCCCCGTCCAGGTGCGCA
>JBAVVQ010000167.1:0-10779 GCA_049697375.1 Rhodomicrobium sp. | reverse complement strand
CCTCAGGTTTCTGCCGCGCTCGGATCTGGAAGGGTCGTCACCCGGAGCGGCTACCGGCGAAAAATCAGCCATCAGACATAAAAAAACAATTCGAGCGCTCACACGCTCCTATAGGAATTTCATAGTCGCGTGATGAGCGCTCGCAAACGTCGCTCGAGGCTATTTGGAAATCGGGAAGGGCGGCTGATCGCCGCCTCAGGCCGCTCTTGCGTCCCGAAGGGCGGCGATGTCCCTCTTGACGGCGGAGCCCGGCTCGGAACCTTCCCCGGGGGGAGGAAGCAGCAGCGGCGTATCCGGCGCCGCCAGAGCACGCTGCTTGAAAATGCGAACCTTGTGCAGGCGCCGCGGCCCGGCTTCCATGATCTCGAAGGTCACACCCGAAGCATGTGGAATGATCTGACCACGCCTTGGGACGCTGCCCACGGCGGCCATGATCAAACCGCCCAAAGTCTCGACGTCCTCCGGGATGCCGTTTGTGGCCAGGCTCATGCCGAGCACCTGCTCCACATCCTCGATGGGCGTGCGCGCGCTCGCAATGAACGCATCGTTCTCAACGCCGATAGCCAGGGCTTTGCTGTCGTCGTGCTCATCGGCGATGTCGCCGGTGATCGCCTCCACCACGTCCTGGAAGGTGGCGAGGCCATCCGTCCCCCCGTACTCATCCACGACAATGGCGAGGTGGATCTGCTTGAGCTTCATCTTCGCCAGCAACGCCAAGGCCGACATGGAGGATGGCACAAAGAGAGCTTCCCGGACAAGTTTAGCGGAAGCTATGGTGGTCCTCAGGGCCGAGCGGCTCAAATCGAGGCTTTGAAGAGCCTTCTCCAGGGCTGCCTCGTCTTGCAAGCTTAGTTTTGCGCCCCGGGTAACCCAGGCGATGGCATCCTTGATGTGCACCATCCCGACCGGATTATCGAGGCTCCCGCGGAAGATAGGCACGCGCGAATGGCCGATGCGCGCAAAAAGGTTCAGGAGCTCCGCGACAGTCTGGTTCTCCTCCACGGCGACGATGTCGGCGCGCGGGATCATAACCTCCGATACTTTGGTTTCGCCGAATTCGAGAACGTTGAGGAGCATGAGGCGCTCCTGCTGCGACAGAGACTGATCGTCCTCGCCGCCCATCTCCCGAATTGCGGTTTCGAGCGTTTCCCGCAGGCTTACGCCGCTGGTGAAGCCGAGGTTGGCCGCCATACGCTGAAGCCAGTTCGGCGATGCCTTCGTTTTCCCCGTTTCGTGCCCGGTCTGTGTAGGCATAGCTTTTTGTTGTTACCTTGTGATTAAAGAGCGTTTGCGAGCGAGGCTGAATCGTCCCTGTAGGGATCGGGAATGCCGAAGCGGGCGAGCACAGCGCCCTCGGCTGCTTCCATGCGCTCGGCATCGGCGTCGCCGTCGTGGTCGAACCCTGCGAGATGCAGGATGCCATGCACCACGAGGTGAGCTGCGTGCTGAACGACGGTCTTACCCTGAGCCGAAGCTTCGCTCACGACCGTCTCATAGGCCAAGGCCACGTCTCCGAGGAAAAGCGGCTCGCCTTCGCGGCTTCTGGTATATACCGAAGCCGATGACGGAAACGACAGCACATTTGTCGGGGCGTCCTTGCCACGGAAGGCCTTGTTAAGCCCGCGCACCGCCGCGTCGGAAAGCAGCGCAATGCTGATGCTGTGATTTCCAGGAGAAAGATGCGCCGCACGAAAAGTCTCAGCCGCGAGATCTGGAATGAGGTCTTCGAGACCCGTCACAGAAGCCCAACGTTCATCTTCAATCACAATATCCGTGCACGTTCGGGAGGGTTTACCCTCGCCGCTCGACGCGTCTTTCTCAGAAGACGCCGCAGTCTCAATAGTCGTATCCACACCCATTGGCATCATAACAATCTTAATTTAGCGCTTTGTTTCATAAGCTTCAATAATGCGGCCCACAAGCGGATGGCGAATGACATCCGCGCGCGTGAAGGCAATATGGGCAATTCCCTCGACATCGGTGAGGATCGACAGCGCATCGACGAGGCCCGACGATTGGCCCATCGGCAAGTCTACCTGCGAAGGGTCGCCGGTGATGATCATCTTGCTGCCTTCTCCAAGGCGGGTCAGAAACATCTTCATTTGCATCGCAGTACAATTTTGCGCTTCATCGAGAATCACGATCGAATGAGCCAGCGTCCGGCCCCGCATAAAGGCGAGCGGCGCGATTTCAATCATTTTCGTCTCGAGACCGCGCTCCACCCTTTCCGAGGGGAGAACATCATACAGGGCGTCATAAAGGGGGCGCAAATAGGGATCGACTTTTTCCTTCATATCCCCAGGCAGGAAACCGAGGCGTTCCCCTGCCTCGACCGCAGGCCGCGATAAAACGAGCCGGTCGACCTCGCCCCGTTCAAGGCAGCCGGCCGCATGGGCGACGGCGAGGTAGGTTTTGCCTGTGCCGGCCGGGCCGGTTCCGAACACCATTTCCTGGCTTTGGAGCGCCCGGATATAGGCCGATTGCGCGGGCGTGCGCGCCAGCACCGTTCGTTTGCGCGTTTTCAGTTCGCCTACGACGGAAACAGGCGCGGGCGTGCTGATCCCGGGCGTGGATGCGTTCGCGCTCTTTGACAAATGGCGAATGGCGCCCTCGACATCGCCTTGGGTCAAGGCCGCGCCGCTTCTCGCCCGCTGATAGAGCGTCTCCAGAACCTCCTTGCCCTGCAAGCAGGTTTCCTTGTCGCCATCGAGGACGACGACATTGCCATGCGCCACAGCCTTCAGGCCAAGTTTGTTCTCGATGAGAGCAAGGTTGACGTCGAACTCGCCGAGCACATCGGCAAGCTTGCGGTTGTCGTCGAAGGTGATTTCAATCCGATACAGGGATTGCGACGCTTGCGGCTTTGCGCTTGGTCGCCAAGCCTGATTACGCGAGCCTGCGTTCATCGTGCGCTAAGGGGGCGGTGCTTCGGCACCGGGTAAAAAGTATCTCTCCGCATCCTATCGCCGTGCGATCCTCATGTTATTGTCCCCTTATGTAACAAGCGCGTCCACATTTTTTATGACAGCCCGAAGACTATTTTGGCTCGCGCCCATAATTTCGACGGAGGTAATTCTTCCGATCAGTTGAGGGCCGCCCTCGGCATGCACGGCTTGCAGATAGGGAGACCGGCCGACGATCTGCCCCGCCTTCTTGCCAAGCGATTCCCAGAGTACGTCCAATCCGCGGCCCACCATGCTCGCGTTGAACGCCGTCTGCTGAGCATTGAGCAAGGACTGCAGCCGGGCCAGACGATCGGACTTGACGTCCTCGCTGATCTGGTCGCCGCGATCGGCTGCGGGGGTTCCGGGGCGAGCGCTGTATTTGAACGAATAAGCCTGGGCGTACTTTACTGTCTCGACGACCTGCATCGTTTCCTGGAAATCCGTGTCGCTTTCACCCGGAAAGCCCACAATGATGTCTGTCGAAAGCGCCAGATCCGGCCGCGCGCGCCTCAGCTTTTCCACGATGCGGAAATAATCGGCCATCGTGTGCTTGCGGTTCATCGCTTTAAGGATACGGTCGGAACCCGCCTGGAATGGTAGATGCAGATAGGGCATGAGCTTGGGCAGGTCGCGATGGGCGGCGATCAGCGCGTCGGTCATCTCGTTCGGATGGCTTGTCGTGAAGCGAAGCCGCTCGATGCCATCGACGTTCGACAGCGCGCCGAGAAGCTGCGCCAAGTCCCAGGTTTTCCCGGATGGGCCGGCGCCATGATAGGCATTCACATTCTGGCCGAGCAGCGTGATCTCCTTCACGCCGCGTTCGGCGAACCGCTTTGCTTCGTCGAGGATTTGAGCGACGGGACGAGAGTATTCTGACCCTCGCGTGTAAGGCACCACGCAGAATGTGCAGAACTTATCGCAGCCTTCCTGAACCGTGAGGAACGCAGACGCCGGCGCGCGAGGTTTCGGCGCGGGCAGCGTTTCAAACTTTTCGGCGGCGGGAAACTCGGTTTCGATGATCGCGGCGCGGCTTGCCGCTCGCCGCTTCAGAAGGTCCGGCAGCCTGTGATAGCTTTGCGGTCCCACGACAATGTCCACGGCGGGCGCGCGGCGGACCAGTTCCTCGCCTTCGGCCTGCGCCACGCAACCGGCGACCGCAATGATGCAATCGCCGCCACGCTTGCGGCGCGCTTCGCGCGCCAGCCGGATACGCCCTAACTCGGAATAGACCTTTTCGGCGGCTTTCTCACGGATATGGCAGGTATTCAGAATGACGAGGTCGGCGTCTTCGAGAGTGTCCGTCTCGGTGAAGCCCGCAGGAGCGAGCGCATCCGCCATCCGTTCGGAGTCGTAAACATTCATCTGACACCCGAACGTCTTGATAAAGACTTTCTTCGGCGCCGCGGCCGCCTCACTCGCGCGCGTGGGAGCGTCGTCTATCAATATTGTAGCCATCCCTAAGCTGCGCGGCTGCGCGCCGTCACCTGCTCGATGTAATACTGCCGCACCTGCGCCTCGGAGAACGCCGCAAGTTGCTTGCGGTCGCGAAGCGAAGCAAGCCGCACGGGCTCGCCAAGCCGGATGGTGACATCGAGAGGGCCGCTTTTCAGGACATTCCAGGCGTGGCTCAACATGTCCATATCGCCATACCAGGCGACGAACGGACGCTCATGCCGCAAAATCGGCAGGCCGTGAAGGTGGGTATAGGCGATCGCAACCGTTTGAATGACCGCTTCCGGGCCATTGTCATTGGCCGCGCTCGGTGTGAGAGAAGCCGCCGAAAACAACGAGCTGCGGAAGGGGAGGATGCGGTTACCGTCGCTGCTTGTGCCTTCAGCGAACAGCACGATGTTATCGCCCTGGGCTAGACGCTCGGCGATTTCGCCTGCCTTGTCCTTCACAATCGTTCGCCGGGACCTGTCCACGAAAACGCTGCGCTGCAGTTTCGCAAGCCAGCTAACGAACGGCCAAGCGCCCACTTCCGACTTTGCGACAAAGCTTAAGGGAGCCACAGTGCTCAAAGCCGCGATGTCGAGCCAGGAAACATGGTTGGAGACGAGAAGAACAGGCCGGTTGGGATCGAGCTCGCCGCTAATTCGAACGCGTATTCCGACGAGACGGCACACGAGTTTGTGATAAGCGTGAGGGAGGGTTTTCGCCTGCTTGAGCCCGAGCTTCAAGAGCCCATACTGAACGAGCATCAGTGGAAGGGTTACGGCAATAAAGGCGGCGAGAAGCACAGAGGCCCGTAAGCCCCTGAGAAGCCTCATCATTCTCCCATGAAATACGAGAGCATCCATTCCTGGCCCGAATCGAACCTTATTCTCTGATGATCTCATTAAGTGCAGCTTTTCTCCAGGTCAACCGGCGCTGGGGAGTTTCGCGTCTCGCCTCATGATGAGAGCCGTTTCAAACGCGGAACTTGATGAGCGGTAGTAGTTTTGGCGGCGCCCGATCACGAGGAAACCGAACTTCTCGTAAATCCTGCGCGCGCGGATATTACTCTCCGCCACTTCCAGATAAATGCAAGACATGTTTCGGTCCTGGCAGGCGATTATGCCACTTCGAAGCAAAGATGCTGCAAGCCCGCGCCTCCGCCGATCCTTTGCGGTTGCAATTGCAAGGATTTCGGCCTCGTCGGCTGCGAATTGCAGGATAAGGAAACCATGCAAATAAGACCCTTCCGTGGCCTTCAAGACGGCCCGGCTTGGATCAGAGCAGGCTTTGGCGAGTTCATTTGCCGGCCAGCCTGGGGGCAAGGCCTCGGCGCAAAGCGCCGCGAGAGACCTTGCATCGGCGGCGGTTGCTTCCGTAATACAGGCCGCAGAGCGCTTAATCGGTTTCAAGTGCAATAACATGCTTCGTTTGCGGCCGTGCATCCGCGTCGCGGACGTAATAGGGCGAGGGCGCATCGCGCTCGGGATCGAGGTTGGCGGCGATGTCCGCAAGGGTTGCGGCGTCGGGGTGAAGTTCAGCGGCTGCTATGGGGAGAGACACGAAGCCTTTCTCGGAGAGAGAGGCGGCGGCAGGGCCGGACAAGACCTGGGCTTTGCCTTTGAAGAAGGACTCACACTCCGATTGAGGTAACGCCACAATCTCGCTGAGCGGCTTGCCGCCACGAGCCACGAGCTGGCAGTAGACCGCGTTCATTCCAGCCGGAGCGGCGAGCGCGTAGGTCGTCGGAACGCTTCCCATCTCCTCGAAAGCCGCCGCCATGATCCTGAAGCTCGTCGCGCCCACGACAGGGATGCGCGCGGCGAGTCCGATCCCGCGGGCTGCGGCGACGCCCGTTCGAATTCCCGAGAAGCCGCCGGGACCGATGCAGACAGCGACGCGGGTCAAGGATGCGAAAGGCAGGTTCGCCTCTTCCATCAAGGCGCCGATCAGCGGAATAAGCTGCTCGGCCTGACCGCGCCCGGACGGGATTCGCTTCGCAAGCATTGGTTCGCCGGGGCGCTTCAGCGCCACCGATGTTCGGCCCATGCTCGTCTCGATCGCCAGGATTTTCACAGCCGGCTCCGCGTTTCTTTTGTGGGCGGCGCCCTAAGCAAAGTGTTTCGGACATCGCCGCCGCCGCCGTCCCGGAAAGGCGAAGCCTTATCCGGGATCGTAATAGATCGAAGCGCCTATCTTTTTTACGATCCCGGCTCGCGCTTCGCTTGGCCTGGATGACGAAACGCAAAGTTTGGCGAAGTTCGCTTAGATGATTTTCGCGATTTCGTCGAAAGAAAAACGGGGAGACCGTTTGAAAATGCCGGAAGGGTCGCCGTAACCGAGGCTGCAAAGGAAGTTCGACTTCACGCTCGCGCCACCGAAAAATTCCCGGTCGACACCCGCATTGTCGAAGCCCGACATGGGCCCCGTGTCGAGCCCAAGCGCCCGCGCCGCGATGATGAAATACGCGCCTTGCAGCGTCCCGTTGCGGAAGGCCGATGTCTCGATGTGCTTGTCAGGCTTCCCCTCGAACCAGCTCTTCGCATTGGTATGCGGGAAAAGCTTTGGCAGATGATCGTAAAACCTCAGGTCGTAGCCAATGATCGCGCAGACGGGGGCGCTGATCGTCTTCGCGCGATTGCCTTCGGACAGATGCGGGGCGAGCCTTTCCTTGGCCTCCGCCGATGTCACGAACAGGAGCCGCGCGGGGGATTGGTTCGCGCTCGTCGGCCCCATCTTCATGATGTCGACGAGCTGCCGGAGCAGTTCCTCGGGAACGGGCTTGTCTTGCCACTTATTGTGGGTTCGGGCCTCGAGAAAGATTTGATTCAAGCATTCCGCACCGATGCGCTCGGCCATAGATACCCCTGATCGTGTGTCTCATCCTTAGGATACCGGATATAGGCCGGCGCACAGGGAACCGCTAGACGGGCTGCACCTCCTCAACCTCGGGGATGAAGTGCTTCAACAGGTTTTCGATCCCGTGGCGAAGGGTTGCCGTAGACGACGGGCAGCCTGAACACGCGCCCTGCATTTTGAGATAGACAATCCCGGAGCGGAAGCCTCGAAAGACAATGTCGCCGCCATCGTTGGCCACCGCCGGGCGCACGCGCGTTTCGATCAACTCCTTGATCGTGGCCACAATCTCCGCGTCCTTCGGATCGAAATCCTCGCCTCCATGCCCAGCTCCCTTTCCGTCGGTGACCACGGGCTCACCGGAGAGAAAGTGCTCCATGATCGCGCCGAGCACGGCCGGCTTCAACAGCTGCCATTCGCGGTGATCCTTGGTGACGGAAATGAAGTCCGAGCCAAGAAACACGCCTGTTACGCCATCCACGTCGAACAGCCGCGCAGCGAGCGGCGAGACAGGGGCCGCCTTCGAAGCGTCGCGAAACTCCCGCGTGCCCTCGTCGAGGACGACTTTGCCCGGAAGAAACTTCAGCGTCGCCGGGTTCGGGGTCGTCTCGGTTTGAATGAACATCCTAATTTCCTTTTCCACCCATGCCACTGCATTATTAATAAGGCAGCCTTCGGCGCCGGTTTCAAGTGAAAATCCGAGCTCTGCAGTCAGGCTAATCCTTGGATGTCTTCGATCGTGAGATTTCCGGGGAGGATGGTGACCGGAATAGGGAATGCGCCGGCCTTGGCGCCTGCCGCGAGCGAGGAAACAAGCGGACCCGGTCCTTCCGTATCGGTCGAGGCGCCAAGCACCAGAATGCCGAAGTCCAGATCCTCTTCGATGAGCTTCACGATCTCCTCGGCCTTATAGCCCTCGCGGATGATTTCTTCGTGCGCGATCTCTTCGAACCCCCAGTTCTTGAGTTTCCGCGCGCGAAGACGGAACACGGCCCGGGCCTTCTGATGCTGTTCGTCTCGAAACATATCAGCGACGCCCAGCCAATGCGACATTTCTGGCGGTTCGATCACAAAGAGAAGCGCCAAGCCGCCGCCCGTCCGCTGGGCGCGGCGAGCCGCGTAATACAAAGCCGTTTCCCCTTCGGGAGATTCGTCAACGATGACCAGAAACTTGCGTTTGTGACCCTGCGTGAAAAGATCGCGAGGCGTGCGGTCCGCCATGGGCACCTAACCGGCTGCTATCGATGGACGGCCAGCTTAGCATGCTTTTCAGCCGCGTTCGCTTGGACAAAGCCGACAATATTGCGGACATGGTGAAGCGTCTCGTCCGCGATGACCCGTGCGCGCTCCGCGCCATCCGCGAGCACGCTGTCGATATAGGCGGCATCGGCGGAAATGCGCTTCATCTCCGCGCCGATGGGGCCGAGCTTCTCGACGGCGAGGTCGGCGAGCGCGTTCTTGAAGCGCGAGAATTGCGCGCCGCCGAACTCCCGCAGCACCGCCTCCATGCTCTGTCCGCCGAGCGCCGCGTAGATCCCCGCAAGGTTCTCAGCCTCGGGGCGCCCCTCGAAGCCCTTCGCGTCGGTCGGCAGCGGCTCGGGATCGGTCTTCGCCTTCCTGATCTTCCTGGCGATCGTCTCGGCGTCGTCTGCGACATTGATGCGGGACAGGTCCGAAGGATCGGACTTCGACATTTTCTTCGTGCCGTCCCGCAAGGACATGACGCGCGTCGCGGGGCCGGCGATGATCGGCTCGGGCTGCGGGAAGAAGCCATCCGCGAAACCTTCGGCCGCAATCGTCTCCGCGAAATCGCCGTTGAACTTCTGCGCGATGTCGCGGGCAAGCTCAAGGTGCTGCTTCTGGTCGTCGCCGACCGGCACATGCGTCGCGCGATAGGCGAGAATGTCCGCCGCCATCAGCACGGGATAGACGTAAAGCCCGATGCTTGCGTTCTCGCGGTCCTTGCCCGCCTTCTCCTTGAACTGCGTCATGCGGTTCAGCCAGCCGACGCGGGCCACGCAGTTCAGAATCCAGGCGAGTTCCGCATGCGCGTAAACCTGCGACTGGTTGAAAATGATATGCTTCTTCGGGTCCACACCCGCCGCGATGAAAGCCGCCGTAACCTCGCGCGTGGAGCGCCGCAAATCGGCCGGGTCTTGCTTGACCGTGATCGCGTGCATGTCGACGACGCAATAGATGCAATCGTAATGATCCTGGAGCGCGACGAATTTCGTAATGGCGCCGAGATAGTTGCCGAGATGCAGATTGCCGGTCGGTTGGACGCCGGAGAAAACGCGCTGTTTCATGGTTTTGGATGCCCTGAATGAGAAGGCGCTTTTATGGACCGTGCCGGGGCGGGATGGCAAGCCTGGGTGGCGCGTTTTACGCCGCTATGCGCATGTGCGCACAGCCAGCGCTCGCGATCCGCCGCGAAGGCCACGCAAGCCCGGATGTCCTCCCGAGTCAGCTCCGGAAAGTCTTCAAGGATCTTAGCCCCGACAGTAGTGGCGGCGCGCGGACTATGCTCCCAGCGATAGACGGTTGCTTGCAAGGCAAATCGGTCAGAGTTCGAAAAGGGTACGGGTGTCGCGCGAGCCGTGAAGGACGCGGACGACAAAAAGGGCGCTTTTCGAGCAAATATAGCAGATCACATAGCGGCCGCAGGGAAGCGCGCGAAGATCCTGTGCGAGGTGGTCGCGTTTCGGCCCGATCTCGGGAAAGTCAGCGATCAGAGCGAATTTCTGATGAAACTCCGCTATGAGGGCGTCCGCCGGCTCGCGCGCGTCCTGAGCAATATACGCCCAGATTTCAGCAAGGTCGGCCTCAGCCTTGGCGGTTATGCGGAGCGGGAGTTTTGCGCGGCTAATAGCCTTTCTCCCTTGCGGATGATCTCCTTCGGATCGAAATCGCCGACGCGCCCGGCCTCAATATCGGCCAGTCCTTCAGCGATGTCCTTGCGCAGCGCCAGAAGCTCCTGCTCGCGCCGGGCTTGGACAATTTCCCACTCACGCAGGGCATCGCGGATCACCTCGCTCGCCGAAGCGTAGCGGCCTGACGCGATGGCGTCCTCAATGCGCCGCGCCATGTCGCCGGTGACGGTGATGCTGAGCCGTTCCATGTCACGCTCCATTCGGTGGCTTCGCATTAGCGTAACATAAAATGGGATAAAATCATATTCCCAGCAACAGCTCGCGGAGGTAGGGGGATCGCTGGCGCCGAGATGCGGCTCACCCTCACGGACCTCGCGCTGGAGCGCGGCGCCTCGCTGTCCCCGGAAAAGAATAATCGTCACTCCCGGCCAAGCGAAGCGGGAGCCGGGATCGTTTCAAACTGAGGTCAGTGTGTTTTACGATCCCGTGTCTGCGGCGCACCGCTCCGCGGCTGGCCATCCACGAAACAAGCAGCGGCCCCAACGACTCGCTGGACCCGGTCAAGCCCGCCCATGACCCAATGACGGCGCAAAAGCGCGGCCCCAACGGTAAATGCATCGTTGACGCGGGTAGGCGCGGCCGGGATGTTAATTAATAAGGGTTAACAGGAGCGC
>JBAVVQ010000166.1:0-2700 GCA_049697375.1 Rhodomicrobium sp. | reverse complement strand
GCGCTGGATTTCCGCCTGATCGTCCGTCGTTGTGAGAACGATCACCGGCATCACCTTGAGATGGCCGTCGTTCTTGAGATACTCAAGAATCTCGATCCCAGAGACATCGGGTAAATTCAAATCGAGCAGCACCAGGATAGGCGTCACGTCGGCAGGCTGCGCCTGAAGCCCGTTGAAATAGGCATACGCCGTCGCGCCATCGAAGAAGTGGATGATTTCGTTGGTAACCCCCGCCCGGCGGATGTTCCGCTCGATGAGACGGGCGTGCCCATCGTCATCCTCGATCATGACAATCGTTACCGCCTTATTCATGCCGCCATCCTCTTTTGAAGCGATTCCCTTGTAGGAAGCGTCAGCCGGAATGTGCTGCCGCGTCCGAGCGTCGACTCCACCGAGACGGTTCCTCCAAGCCTGCGCATGAGCGCCGAAACATAAGCGAGGCCCATTCCCTCTCCTGGCACGTCCTGCGGACCGGAGCGCCTGAAAAGCTCAAAAATCCGCTGATGATCCTTGGGATGGACCCCCCGCCCGTTATCGGAAACGGTATATATGATCTCAGCCTCCCGGCGAAAACCGTCAATCCTGATCGTCCCCTGCCCGCTGGCCTTCAGGAACTTGATCGCGTTTTCGATAAGGTTCGAGAATATTTGCTCAAGCGCAAGGCGATCGGTCGAGATTGCGGGCAGAGGGCCCACGATGACGTTGACCTCCTTTTCCCTGATCTGATGGGCCACGCCGGCCACAACCCCGTCTACCAGCGCTTTCGCGTCGACAGGCTCGGGGTGTAAAGGCCGGCTCCCCTCGCGCGAGATTTTCAAAATCGCTGCGATGAGACGATCCATGCGCGCAATGGAGCTCTTGATGAAGGCGAAGGCTTCGTCGAAGTCCTTGCTCAGGACTTCGGAGCCCGCAAGCGCATTTGCTGCGGCGAGCTTTTCGAAAAGTTCCGTCCTCAAAGTTTCCAGCTCTGTGGTGAAGCCCATGATATTGACAAGCGGCGACCGCAGATCGTGGCTGACGATGTAAGCGAAACGCTGAATCTCTTCATTGGCGCGCTTGAGCGCCGCCGTGCGCTGGGCGATCGTCTCCTCAAGATCGGCATTTGCCTTGGCAAGCTCGTCCTGTGCTTCGAGAGTTGTGGCATAGGAACGCAGAAGGAGCCACAAGGAAAGAAATGAGAACGTGATGATGAGCAGAGCGCCGATGCCGTCGATAAAGAACTTCAAGTTTTCGAGGCGGGTGGTGCTCTCTTCGTTTTTCGATATGACTGCGCTGCTCTCATCCTGGATAAGCCGGACGTCGCCCTCAATCTGATCCGTAAGTTTCCGTCCAACGCCATTCATGACATGTGCGATCGCGGCGTCACGCTGCCCGGCCTTAGCAAGCGCAACCGTCTTCGCCATCTCGCCCAGCTTTGCCCTTAGAGGCTCAGAAAGCGCTGTCACTTTGCCGGTAATGTTCAGCTTTTCCGGCGCGGTCTCTCGAAGCTCTTTTGCTATCGGGGCGAGGAGGCCGCTTATCTCGTTGTATGGATCAAGAAAGTCTTGATCGCCCGTAAGAAGATACCCGCGCTGGCTGCTTTCGACAGTGCGCAAAAGTTCCAAGAATTTTGTCAGTTTGGCATTGTATCGATTGAGTTCGTGCGCCGTGTCGGCATCATTGAGGACACGGTGGGTGAGCCAGAACGAAAAGGCGGTCAGGGAAATGAGAATAAGCGCGGCTGCGCCGACAAGCGCCGCCTCGCGGCGGCTTTTGCGAACAAGCTCAAGAAAATCTGCGAAGGAGCCAGTCTTCACGCGCTGTCTCATCCATACAGTTAGGCCATTCAAGGATATAGGGCGGCAAAAGAAAAGAAAAAAAGAAGCGCCCCAGGGTCATTGAACCTGCTCTGGCAGGACCTTCTCGCCGTTCACGTATTCTTCGAGGCGCTGCCGGGCTCGGCTGAGGCGGCTTTTGACTGTCCCGACCGGGCAATTGCAAACGGCGGCCGCTTCCTCATAGGACAATCCTTCTGCCGCGATCAGAATAATCGCCTCGCGCTGCTCGGGCACCAGGCCGCCCAAACCCTTCAGCACGTCCTTGAACTCGATATATTTGTCCTGCGTCGCGCGAAACTCAAGGTTCACCGGATCAACGTCATCGAGAGGGGCGGTCTGATGGTACTTCTTGTAGCGGATGTCGTTGTAGAAGCTGTTGCGCAGAATGGTGAACAGCCAAGCGCGCAGGTTAGTCCCCTGTTGAAACTTATCGAGATTTGACAAGGCCTTCACCAAGGTGTCCTGCACAAGATCGTCGGAATGCTGCGCGCTTTGCGTCAGCGAAAGCGCGAACGCTCTAAGGTTCGGGATCCATCTGACAAGCTCTTCACGCAGGTTCGGGTTGCCGGGATCGCTCATCACCTACGCTCCTGCTTTCCAAGCTGATCGACGAGACGGAGCATGTCTTCCGGGATCGGCTCTTTGAGGAGTGCTTCGTAGAGTTTGACAACGCCCGCCGTAAATCGTCCCTCGTCGAATGCCGCGTCTGCGATTGGACTCATGTTTTTCGCTTCGCCGCCGGCGCTTCCGCCCGGGTGCGGCAGCTGATCCTTGCCGGCCTTTTCGGTTATTTTGTCCATGTTCTCTGAAAGCAGACGAGCTGATTGAAACTGATCGTTTAAAACCTCGGAAGGCTGGGGCTGCTGCGCCTGCTGGGCAGGCG
>JBAVVQ010000165.1:0-5487 GCA_049697375.1 Rhodomicrobium sp. | reverse complement strand
CCCGCGCCCCTCGCGAGGCCTCGGTTTTAAATCTACGGTCAACCTTATGGTCAAATCCATGGGTGCTCATGGCCGCGCATCATGCCCGCGCGCGCGACAGCGCGGAAGATGTGGTCAGAGCATCGCTTACGTTTGAGCGGGCTTGAGCTCTCGTTAACCTGCCAGAAAGGCGCTTTCGCCGAAGATCTTTCAGAAGAAAAAAGCGGACCAAACTGTCAGGGGACAAGTTGACAAACAGATGCCGCCCTCCGCCAGATGCATACAAAATGCCGGTTGGGCGTGGCAATTGCGCCACAATTTTGCTGCTCTTTTCATTCATAGGCGCGCGATGACGGTAAGATTTTCACGCCGCACTGTGCTTTCGAGCGCGCTTGCCACCTTGGCCTTGGGCGCTTTCGGCGATGGTCCATTTGCTCAATCGGCCCACATGCCATTTGCGCAGTGGGTTGCGGCTTTTCGCTCGCGCGCCCGCGCAAAAGGGATTTCGGACGCGACCTATAACCGCGTCATGGGCCAGATCAAGCCTGATATTTCGGTTTATGCGCTCGACCAGGATCAGCCGGAATTTCACGAGGAAGTCTGGCAATATTTGAATCGCCGCGTCTCGGACTGGCGCATCACCGCCGGCAAAGAACGCGCACAAGAGACGATGCCTCTTCTTAGGCGCGTCGAACACACCTATGGCGTCGATCCCTACGTCATGCTCGGCCTTTGGGGCATGGAGACGGCGTATGGCGATCTTGTCACCAACCCGAAGCACATGCGCCCGGTCATACCGGCGCTGGCGGCGCTGGCCTGGGGAGAACCCCGGCGCCGTACCTATTGGGAGCAGGAACTGCTCAATGCGATGGTCATCGTGGAGCGCGGCTGGGCCGACCCGAAGGACATGATCGGCTCCTGGGCGGGCGCGATGGGCCATACGCAATGGATGCCGGAAGTCTGGCTCAATACAGGCGTCGACTTCGACGGCGACGGGCGAATCTCGCCCTTCGGCAAGCCCGACGACTCGCTGGCCGGAACCGCGCGCTATCTCGCAGAACGCGGAAAATACCGCCGCGGCGAGGGCTGGGGCTATGAGGTCCGCGTGCCGCCGGGCATGACGGGAGGCGGCGGAATGCGACCCATCGCGAGTTGGCGTGCACGGGGCATCCGCCGTGCGAACGGCAAGCCATTTCCCCGGCCCGCTGAGGGGGCCCGCCTCTGGCAGCCCGTGCCGGGAGGTCCAGTCTTCCTGCTGACGCACAATTTCGATGCGGTGAAATCCTATAATCCGGCGAATAGCTACGCTTTGGCGGTATGCCATCTTGGCGACCGCATTCGCGGCGAGGGGCCGTTTACGCAAGAGTTTCCCGGCAGCGAGCGCGCGCCGACATTGGCCGAGATTCAAGAAATGCAGCGCCGGCTGACGGCGCTCGGGTTCAACACGGACGGAACGGACGGCCGCGTCGGGAAGGACACCATGAAGGCCGTTCGCGATTTCCAGGTCAAGGCTGGCATGGCGCCTGCCGATGGCTATGCGGGGCTCAAAGTGCTCGCCCGGCTTCGGGCGACGTCCTGACGGTCTTCATCGCACAAGAATGTATGCCCGCGGCTGGTGTTCCCGCGGGCGCTGATGAAAAGCGCATTTGGCCGATGGTAAGCCCGGCCAAATGTAATGTGTCGATGTGGCAGCCGCGGGTGCTAAATCTGGCCGAACTTTTTCGCCAGCATCCCGGCGACCAGTCCCCCGGCGGCGGCGGCGGCCGCTACCCTGACCGCTCCATATTCCTGCGCGGCCGCTTCGATCTGCCGGCCGACTTCTTCGACAGGAAGCGGCACAAGCGCTTGCGCGACCGCTTTAGCGGGACCCGGAGTTTTCTCCCCTCCGGTAATTCCATAAGCGATGAACGCGATCAACAAGGCCGCTAAGATCAAAATCCCCACCATGATCACGGCTGACAATACCGGGTTTTGAGTCCGGGATTCGAGAGCCCAAAAACCGGCCAGCACTCCGAACGCGATCCCCGAGGCGAAGATGATCCCAGCTATCCCGAACACGAGCCATCTCGTCGTCAAGTTTTTCAAGGAATCGCCCGCGCCCCGGTCTCCATCGCCGGCGGCTAGTAGCCGCAGTATCACTCCAAGCATGGGCGTTACCTCTTCAACGGGTCAGCAGAGCGCCGATCAGGAAGCCCACGCCGGCCGCGATCAGGGCTGCCTGTACGGGCTTGTCGCGAATCTGCTGTTCGACATCGCCCATGTTTTGCTGTACTTTTTCCTTGACGTCGCTGAGCGTATTTTGAGCCATCGAGCCGTATTTTTCGGTTAAGTCCTTGACTTGGCGGCGAAGCTCCTCAATTTCACCTTTTCCCTTGTCCGCAGCATAGTCAGTTGTGGAGTTGATGTCGTGGATGGTCTCTTTAGTCATATCGGTAGCCGCCTTCTCTTTCGAACTCTTTGCGGATGTCGCAAGCCCGCTTGGCCCGCTTTTTCACACAACGCTGGGGAAGCGCAGGCGTTCCCATGAGCCTGTCCGGCGCCGTCCACGAAAAAGAGGGTCGCGTCATAAAAACTGCAAATGTGGGTCGTTCATCGTCTGATCGCAGGCCCTCGCAGCCCTCAAAGCTGCAGGTTATCTCCGTAAGCAACGATCTCTTGAAAGGAAAAGCGCATGGCTGATGCTCAGCAGTACATCGAAGACATCAAGAAATATACGAGCCAAGTGAATGAGGAAGCCGTGGCAGGCATCGTCAGGCATTGCGGCATCGCACTTCGCAATCGCGACTCTTCGCTCGTCGCGGGCACCGATCCCGAGGAACTCAAACGCGTGCGCGAAAGCTGGCTTAAGAAGAAACTTGCCCTTACAGAGAGCGACGCCGATCTGGACAAAGCCATTCACGCGGTCATGGAAAAAATGAAGGGCGAACGAGCGAAAGGCCGCGTCACGGTCTATTATCTCCTCGCGGAGCATTACAAAAAGCTCGATGGCCTTGTGAAGCCTGCTGCTGCGCCTAAGGCCAAGTCAGCGCCAAAACCGGCGGATGCTTCAAAGAAAACAACTTAAAATTTGATCTCGCGCGACAATAGCGCAGTGAATTGCACTCGTGTCTGCGTCTCCGGCCTGCTCGGTATCCGAGTGGCCGGAGGAGCGTCGGTGCGTTCTTTTCCGCTCATAAGCGGCCCACAGGTCCATGCAATGATAGGGACGCCCTTTCTACTTGCTCAATTGGTGAGTTGTAAACGACATCCCTTTCAGAGAGATAGGCCTGCGAACTGTTCGAGATCATGCTGATCCATGGACGCCTGGCGTCCCCCTTTTAATAAGCCGAACGGCGAAATACACCGAACAACGGCGTCATGATGACGATCTTCAAGTCGAGCCAGAGCGACCAGTTCTCGATATATTCCAGATCGTAACCGACGCGTTTCGACATCATATCGGGATCGCTCGTTTCGCCCCTGAAACCATGGACCTGCGCCCAGCCGGTGATTCCGGGCTTAACGCGGTGCCGGTTCGCGTATTTTTCAATGAGCTTACCGTAATGGGTGTTGTGAGCAATAGCGTGGGGCCGCGGCCCGACGACGGACATTTCTCCTCGAATGACATTCCAGAATTGAGGCAACTCATCAAGGCTGGTACGGCGGAGAAAGGCGCCCACCCGCGTGACGCGGCTGTCATTCTTTGTCGCCTGCCTGACGCTATCGCCATCCTCAAGGACCCTCATCGTACGAAACTTGAGGACTTCGATGACGCGATGGTTATAGCCGTGCCGGCGCTGGCGGAAAAAGACGGGTCCCTCGCTGTCGAGCTTGATCGCTACTGCGATAACCGCCATGGCGGGAAGCGCCAGAACCAAGCATATTGCTCCAATGACGTAATCTTCAATCATCTTGAGAAAGGCGCCCCATTCCGAGATGGGCTTTGAGACGGCTGTTATAACAGGGGTGTCGCCAATTCTCTGAATGTGCCTCGCCGATATGCTGGCCCCACCGAAATCGGGGAATACCTGCACGTCAACAGGAAGCGCTTGCACTTGCTGCATGATCTTTTCGAGTTCGAGCCCCATGCTCGAAGGCAGCGCGATAACGACGCCATCGACATGCCTTTCCTGGGCTTCCCTTATAAAGGGTCGCAACTGCTCTGTAAGCCCGGCACAATCGAAAGAAGACAAGGCGTCAGGAGCGGACAGTTCCAATGTGTTGACGAGGTTGAAATAATTGGCTTCTTCCTTCAGCACCTCCCTCGCCGCGCTAAACTGATTGCCGGAGCCTACCAAGGCAACCGACCGCCTCAGAATGCCATTGCGCTGTAGCACGTCCACGTATTGGCTGAGGAAAGCGCGGCCAACCGATAGAGACATAAAGAGGAGTCCCATCCACAAAAGAACCCAAACCCGCGAGAACTCGGTCTGTATCTTTAGGAAAAAGGCCACGCTGAATGCCGATGCAATCGTTATCGCGCAGACGTAGATCAGCGTAGACATCTGCGACGTGAAGCGGAAATCCATGTGCTGATCATATTGTCCGCGCTGTCGCGCTATCACATAAAATAGCGCAGTCACGATCATTACTATTAAGAAGTACCCCTTGCTCTCGACGCCTGCATCGTCCAGATAGTTAATTATATATAAGTAGTAGGAAGCCCAAGCGCTGAAGATTATCGCTGCCATATCGTAGAGTAAGCTAATGTCAGCGACAACCTTCCGCGAAAGCCATTTAGGCTTAGGGATTCTTGCATCGATTGACTTTGTCTCTTCTACCTCGCTTTTCGAGATCGATGCCTTTGAAAACTCTGACATGATGCCACCCCGTAACGCCACTAGCATGAATAATATAATTGGGTCCGATGACGCACTATGGCGCCGCTCACGATGTACGCAACCTTAAACCCCGTTGACAGTTAATCTGTAAATTTAAAGGCTTAGTTATGAAAGCGATAATCGAAAAGGCCCCTGAGGCAGCTTAACGAGCGTTTAAGCTGCGGCGAATTGTTAACCCAATCTCTGCCCCAGTCCTACCCCTCTTAGATCGATATATTTTTACACAGTTGTCCTTTTCATGCCCTTCATATAGCGAGATGGCGCGCGGATGCAGCGAATGATCCCTCACCAAATTGCCTGGGATCCCGCCGCCCATAATTTCTTATTCACTGATAGCCCGGCTTTCGCTCGCTTAAGATGTCTCGCAGTTAAAAAGCAAGTCGCGTAGCAGCCCTCCGGCTTTAACTCCTTTTCCATAAAAATCGTGTCTTCTCTGAAGGAGCTCCGATGGGCATGGAGAAGGGGTTGAAGCAATCCTGTCTATCCTTGAAAACATTAACCAACAGGCAGCCTAAGCCTCAGTTCTGATTGACACTTCCTCGCTAAAAAGCATAGTCTTAAATTTCAAAGCAGTACAACGATCGCTCGCAAGGGTTTTTTGTACTTAGGAATTTTCCGAGATTTGAATTATACCTTTCTAAGGACAACGTTATGTGTGGGATAGTCGGCTGTTTTGGTAAAGACATAC
>JBAVVQ010000164.1:0-7779 GCA_049697375.1 Rhodomicrobium sp. | reverse complement strand
GGTGCGGGCCGTGCAGGTCGGCGGCCCACTGGGGGCCTATTTCCCGCGCGCGCTGTTCGACACGCCCTTCGATTATGAGGCGTTCGCGGCGCGCGGGGGCCTCGTAGGCCATGGCGGCGTCGTTGTTTTTGACGACACGGTGGACCTTTGGGAGCAGGCGCGGTTTGCCTTTGAGTTCTGTGCGCTCGAAAGCTGCGGCAAGTGCACGCCCTGCCGGGTTGGCTCGGTGCGCGGCGTCGAGACGCTGGACAAGGTGCGGGCTGGGGTCAATCCCGCTGCCAACCTCGCGCTCATCGACGAACTTTGCGAGACGATGAAGTTCGGCTCGCTCTGCGCGCTCGGCGGCTTCGTTCCCTACCCTGTCACGAGTGCGATCAAGTATTTCCCTGAGGATTTCGCGCGCCGGCTTCCGGCTGCAGCGGAATAGGAGGCTTTCCATGTCTCTCGTCAACGAAACGGATTACGGCACGCCCGCATCGAAGTCCGAAAAAACGGTTACGCTGACCATCGACGGCATGAAGGTCACGGCCCCCGAGGGCACTTCCATCATGCGCGCGGCCGCCGAAGCCGGAAACATGATCCCGAAACTCTGCTCGACCGACATGGTCAAGGAGTTCGGCTCCTGCCGGCTCTGCCTGGTTGAGATCGAAGGGCGCAACGGCACGCCTGCGTCCTGCACAACGCCGGTCGCGGAAGGCATGGCGGTGCGCACGCAAACCGAGCGCCTGAAGCGCATCCGCCGCAGCGTGATGGAGCTCTACATCTCCGATCATCCGCTCGACTGCCTGACCTGCGCCGCCAATGGCGATTGCGAGTTGCAGGACATGGCGGGCGTGGTTGGCCTTCGCGAAGTCCGTTACGGCTACGAGGGCGAAAACCATACCAAGTCCGCGAAAGATCAATCCAATCCGTATTTCACCTACGATCCCTCGAAATGCATCGTCTGTTCGCGTTGTGTGCGGGCCTGTGAACAGGTTCAAGGCACCTTCGCGCTGACCATATCGGGCCGCGGCTTCGACAGCCGGGTGTCTCCCGGCATGGCCGAGCCCTTCCTGCAGTCGGAATGCGTCTCCTGCGGGGCCTGCGTGCAAGCCTGCCCGACCGCCACGCTCATAGAGAAGTCGGTATACGAGATCGGCACACCCGAACACTCCATCGTCACCACCTGCGCCTATTGCGGCGTCGGCTGCGCCTTCAAGGCGGAGATGCGGGGCGACGAACTCGTGCGCATGGTCCCTTACAAAGACGGCAAGGCGAACCGCGGCCATTCCTGCGTGAAGGGGCGCTTCGCCTGGGGCTACGCCACCCATAAGGATCGCATCCTCAATCCAATGATCCGTAAGTCCATCCACGACCCGTGGCGGGAAGTGAGCTGGGACGAAGCCATCGGTTATGCGGCCTCCGAGTTCAAGCGGATCCAGGCCGAGCATGGGCGGGGCGCGGTCGGCGGTATAACATCTTCGCGCTGCACGAATGAAGAGACGTTTCTCGTCCAGAAGCTCATCCGGGCCGCGTTTCGAAACAACAATGTCGACACATGCGCGCGGGTTTGCCACTCGCCAACCGGGTACGGCCTCAGCACCACCTTCGGCACTTCCGCCGGCACGCAGGACTTCGACAGCGTCGAGGATGCCGATGTCGTCATCGTTGTCGGAGCTAATCCGACGGACGGTCATCCTGTTTTCGCCTCAAGGCTAAAGAAAAGGCTGCGCGAAGGCGCCAAGCTCATCGTCATCGACCCGCGCCGCATCGATATGGTGCGCATGCCTCATATCGAGGCGGCCTACCATCTTCCGCTAAAACCGGGCGCCAATGTCGCCGTTATGACGTCGCTCGCCCATGTGATCGTGACCGAAGGGCTTGTAAACGAAGCTTTCGTGCGCGAGCGCTGCGATTGGGAGGAGTTTCAGCACTGGGCCGCATTCGTGTCGGAGCCAAGCAACAGCCCCGAAGCCATGGAAGCGCACACGCATGTTCCAGCGGCGGCAATCCGCGGCGCGGCGCGGCTTTACGCAACCGGAGGAAACGGCGCCATCTATTACGGGCTTGGCGTCACCGAACACAGCCAGGGCACGACAACCGTGATGGCGATCGCGAACCTCGCCATGGCGACGGGCAATATCGGACGCCTGGGCGTTGGCGTGAACCCGTTGCGCGGCCAGAACAATGTGCAGGGCTCATGCGATATGGGCTCCTTCCCGCACGAGTTTTCAGGCTACCGGCATGTTTCGCAGGATGCTACCCGGCAGATGTTCGAAAGCCTCTGGGGTGTTTCGATCGACCATGAGCCGGGCTTGCGCATCCCGAACATGCTCGACGCGGCGGTCGACGGTTCGTTCAAGGGCATCTACATTCAGGGCGAGGACATTCTGCAATCCGATCCCGACACGAAACACGTGTCCGCTGGATTGGAGGCCATGGAATGCGTCGTGGTGCAGGATCTGTTCCTGAACGAGACCGCGAACTACGCGCATGTCTTCCTGCCCGGCAGCACCTTCCTTGAGAAGAACGGAACGTTCACAAACGCCGAACGCCGAATCCAGCTTGTGCGCAAGGTGATGGCCCCCAAGAACGGCAAGGAAGATTGGGAAGTTACCCAGGACCTTGCCGAGGCCCTCGGCTATCCCATGCGCTATAATCATCCATCCGAGATCATGGACGAAATAGCGCGCCTGACCCCGACCTTTGCGGGCGTGTCTTATGAAAAGCTCGAGGAATTGGGCTCGATCCAGTGGCCTTGCAATGCGAAGGCGCCCGAAGGAACGCCGGTTATGCACATCGGCGGGTTCGTGCGCGGCAAGGGCAGGTTCATGATTACGGAATACGTGCCCACGGACGAGAAAACGGGGCCACGCTTCCCGCTGATCCTCACCACCGGCCGGACGCTCACCCAATACAATGTCGGCGCGCAAACGCGGCGCACGGCCAACGTGGTATGGCACGAGGAGGATGTTCTCGAAATCCACCCGCACGATGCCGAACAACGCGGCATCCGCACCGGCGATTGGGTGCGCCTGACCAGCCGCGCAGGCGAGACAAGCCTCCATGCCACGGTTACCGACCGGGTCGCGCCCGGGGTGGTCTACACCACCTTCCACCATCCGCTGACCCAGGCCAACGTTGTCACCACCGACTATTCCGACTGGGCCACGAATTGCCCGGAATACAAGGTGACGGCCGTTCAGGTGCTGCCCTCGAACGGCCCGAGCGATTGGCAGGAGCGTTACGGCGCCTTTACCGAAAAGAGCCGCCGCATCGCAGTCCTCGAGGCCGCGGAATAGATGGCGCGTCCGGCGGCAATCGAGGTTTCGCGGCTCAAATGGAGCAGCGGGGCATTGAGCGCCGGATGCCGTACCATACCCGACGAAGTCCCTGTCGCGCTCAGCTATGACGGGACCGCCTACGCCGTGATGATGGCGACGCCCGCAGACCTGGCGGACTTCGCGCTCGGCTTCAGCCTTTCCGAAGGCGTCGTCGATCATGCCTCCGAAATCGAAAGCCTCGACATCATCGAGGTCGAGGGTGGCATCGAAGCCCGCATGTGGTTGAAGCCCGCGGCTTCAACCCGCAATCGCGGGCGCCGGCGGGCCATTGTCGGGCCGACCGGCTGCGGGCTTTGCGGCGTGGACAGCATCGCCCAAGCCTTGAAACCTCTGCCCGATGTCGAGAAAAGCGCGTTGCGTGTGCCGGGCGAAGCGTTGGCCCTCGCCATGACGGAACTCCAGAAACGGCAAGCCATGAATGCTCAGACCCGCGCGGTGCACGCCGCTGGCCTTTGGCTTGGCAAGGACGATCTTCTCGTTCGCGAGGATGTTGGCCGTCACAACGCGCTGGACAAAATCATCGGAGCCGCCGCCGCCTTGGCCCTCTCCGCCGAGGATGGCGTCGTTCTTCTGACAAGCCGCGTTTCAGTCGAACTCATCCAGAAGACCGCGAGGCTTGGCGCGCCCATCATCGCAGCCGTCTCCGCCCCGACGGCGCTCGCCGTAAGAATGGCCGAGGAGACAGGCATTACGCTCGCGGCTGTGCTTCGCGGCGAGGAGTTCGAGATTTTCACAAGGCCAGATCGCATCACGGGGAGGCGCGAGCCGCCATGAAGCCTGAAAAACTTGTCATGATGGCCAATCAGATCGGCGCGTTCTTTGCAAGCCAGAAGGGGGACGCAGCCGTTCAGAGCATCCTGGACCACATTAAGAAGTTCTGGGATCCGAGAATGCGCGCGGCGATCCTTGCTCATCTGGACGCGGGAGGAGAAGGATTGGACCCCAAAGTGCGCAACGCCGTCGAACTGCTGTCCCACGAGCAAAGGGAAACTTTGAAGGGCTAGCTAGGCTTCATCCTTCGACAGGCTCAGGATGAGGTCGCGTGTTTTCAACGGCTTAGCCCTCATGGTGAGCTTGTCGCGGTTCGGCGGGCTCACCGTGAGGCCATGGGCGACATTTTTTCAGCATCCTGCGAGTCCTGATATCGCGGGCTAGCCGGGGAAGCGTTCAGAGCGTGAAGAGGGCAGGGGCCGCCATTTACAGGACTTGAAAGCTGGCCGGAACCCGCGCCGAGCCTGCGCGCACCGATTTGATCAGTTGCTTTTTCTCCAGTGATTGAAGAACTGAATGCAGCGATCCGAGCGGTATGTTGGCCGCCCCGGCTAATTCCGCGGCCTTTGCCGTCACCAGTCTGCTCTCATCCATTTTTGTTCGCAGCGCCTTGAGCACCGCAATTTGGCGTTCACTGAGGCCGGACACATCCTTGTGTGGCGCCGCCCTGTGCCTGCCTGGAGTCACAGGAGGAGGGTTCTCTGGTTGTTCCGGGGACCGTTCATTTTCGAAATCCACGTAATCTCGGGCGCGCGCTGCGTCATAGAAAATCGCGATGACTTCCAAAAGGCGAGGATTGCGGGGATCGGTTCGCACCACCGTATGACTGCCGTCCTCCATGACGACGGTCTTGAATGAGCCGTTGTTTTCCATGGCGATTCCTCTCAGCACAAATTATGCCGTTTTGTGATTCAATTATAGCTATCCGAGCGGGCTACTGCATTCGGTCAGTAGCAATTGGATACACGGTAGCGCTTTTTAGGGCAGAAGCAGACGCTCAATCGTTGCTTGGCGCAGCTCGGAGGCCAGTCGCTCTATATGCCCGGCCTTAGCCAGGCATGACGTCCCTAGGCAGAAGCATCTGATCGATCTGAGAAAAGCGCCAGCTATCATCAATGCGGTCGAGTATCCAAATCAGATCGAAGCGCTTTGCCGGCCATTTTTCAGGGATACCCTCCAGGTTGCCTGTAATCTTCCGCGCTATGCCGGGGATTGGTTCATGGCTCCAACAAATCAGGGCCGCATCCGAGACATTGAGGATTGCGTCCACAAGCGAAGCGTCATCGCCCCTGGCAAATTCGTGGCGCACCGTGATTCCGAGCGCGGTCGCCAGAGGCGAAACGGTGTGGAGGGGACGTAGGCTCCTTGTCGTGTTGTAGGGCTTGCACGCGAAAATCGCCGTTGGCGTAGAAATGCCGCCGCGATGGTCCTGACCAATCGGAGCGAAGAAACGTACAAGCGCCCCTGCGCGCTGCCATCCGCGGACAGAAAGCTGATCGGGGTCCGCGCGCCCGGCTTCGTTCACACCTTGCACCGTTTCGTTGGGTTTCTCGGCATGCCGGATAAGCATGACCTTTGTCAGCGACATTTCCTCCCCTAACTGGCTTCTAAAGGCGCGACTATGCCGAGATCCTTCACGTCTTGCTCACACTTTTCACATATCGGAACCCGGCGGAATATTGCAATTATCGGAACACCGCTTGGTTCCGCAAACTGTAGCGCAAGATGCGGAGACTGCCGTCGTTGCGGGCTGCTGCAAGAACCGGCCGGCCCAAAGCTTCGCGCTCGATGTTGCGGGCGCTCTTTCCAGATACCGAGGGAGGATGTGTATGGATACTTTACAAAGGAAAGCTTTTACCGGCCTTCTCATTCTGTTTCTTGTGATGGCGGCGCTCTTGTTTCTGACGGCCGGAACGATCCGCTATTGGCAGGCTTGGGTCTATCTGGCGGTCTTTTTCGGCGCTTCCTTCCTTATCACGCTCTACCTCGCGAAGAATGATCCGGCGCTCCTGAAGCGGCGTCTGAGGGGCGGGCCGTGGGCCGAGAAAGAGCAAACGCAGAAGATCATCATGGCCTTCACGTCGATCGGATTCCTCGCGCTGATCGTGGCGCCCGCGCTCGACTTCCGGTTCGGATGGTCGGCCGTGCCGCTTCCGATCGTGGCGGCAGGCAACGCCTTGGTCGCCATTGGCTACGCCATCATTTTCTTAGTGTATAAAGAGAATACATTCACATCGGCGACCATCGAAGTCGCGAAAGATCAGCGGGTCATTTCAACTGGGCCGTATGCGCTGGTGCGCCATCCGATGTATGCAGGCGGTTTACTCTATCTTCTCGGAACGCCGCTCGCGCTTGGATCGTGGTGGGGCCTCGTGCCCTTTGTGGCCACGCTGCCATTCTTGATATGGCGGCTCATCGATGAAGAGGAATTCCTCGTGAGAAATCTGCCGGGTTACGCCGAATATCGAAATAAGGTGCGGTTTCGGCTGATGCCGGGGGTGTGGTAGCGGGCCATAAGCGGCGTCTTCCGTGGCGATGGCTAGCGAAGTGACGCGAAGCTCTGGGAAGCCCTATCAAGCGGCGAGGATGGGTCTTGTGAGGCAGCGCGTCCGGACGCCGATTGAGTTTATCGATTGAAGCTTGCTCGCAAGATCAGCAATGCGATCGAACCCGGCCGCGATATCCGACATCTGCTGTTTCGTCCTGGGATCGCTAACCGCCTTGCTGAGTGTGCGCGCTTCGGCTGCATGCTTACGCCAGAGCTGAATGTTATAGAGCGTTTGGGGCATTTGTTATGGCTCAGTGGTGGTGTGGATTCGGCCGGTTACTGGAGAGAGGCAGGCGAGGCTTCCCCCGGCGCGAAGGCCGGCGACAAAACCTGATAGACAGCGGGAGCGTGGGATGATCCCGGGCGTGTCGTCAGGATGCATTTCTTTTTTTCAAGCGATTGAATGACCGAGTGAATCGACCCAAGCGGAATGCTCGCTGCTTCAGCCAGATCGGCGCCCTTTATCTCAACGAGGTTATCGTCATCCGCCTTGGCGCGAAGAGCCTCCAGCACCGCGCTTTGACGCTCGGTGAGTTCAAGATGCGCGCCGTTTGCCCCTTTGCTATCTTCTGCAGGCGTTGCTATGCGTTTGACTTGAGGCGCAGCTGGAGGTTCGATCCTTAATGTCTCGGAGAACTCGCGATTCTCCATGTCTGCGTATTTACGGGCGCGCGCCGCGTCGTAGAATACCGCGACCACTTGCAAAATACTAGGCTCACTTGGATCAGTTCGCACTACAGCGCAGGCGCCGTCCTCCAGCACTATGGTCTTGAACGTCTTCCCGTTGCTTCCCATCGTTCAGCCTCCCCGCCCAGCAGTCAACATAACGCTGATGAATAACGTGTCGCGGGTGGGAATATTCCAATTTTTGATGTATTTATAATGGGTTAACGTTTACTATCTGCTGCCGGGCTGCGGCTGGAAAGGGGTGCAGTCGCTGGAGCCGCCGTGCAATAGGCCCGGCATCAGCGTCTTGCCAGCCGCCCATCAGTTTTTCTCCTATGGTCTTCCACTGCTGTCCGGCTAATAAGCGAATAGATTCAATTGGTTATTTACTTGCACAATATCGTATTTGGGGCCGCCTCCGGCAAGGGCTTGATTTATCGGCATTTTCTCGAAGAGGGTGACCGAAAGGAT
>JBAVVQ010000163.1:0-1600 GCA_049697375.1 Rhodomicrobium sp. | reverse complement strand
ATATCCATGCGAGTAATCGAAACCCCAGCCATCTCCCGCCCCCGCGAATCAATGCAGGCAGCATCGATTCACATAACGGTGCCGAAGGGAACCCCCCTGACGAGTCAGGACTTTGGGCTGCTGGTATAAGTATATAAGTAACTTCTAAGTGGATGCTCCCAGGCGAGCGGAATTTGCAGTTTGATCGTCATTACTGACGCCCAGCCTTGAGCTGCTTAGCCGGATTGCGCATTCTATACGGGGGAACCGGCAGCTTCTTCCTGCATTGCACTAGCTCAGGAGTGTGCCGTGGCTAGTAGGAAGTCATTGGGGGCAGAAAACGAAGGAAATCGTTCACCCGGCATTTCTCGTAGTGAGATCCGATTGGGGGCGTCTGAGCCCCTCACCCTGGAGGATGAAATTGAAAAACAGCGCGGCGTTCCCAAGACGCCGCAAGGGTGGTGGACCCTGGGTCTGACCGTCATGGCAATCTCGATCGCTGTCATCCTATGGCTTCGCTAATACTCGGCTTTGGCGGCTGCGGATGGAAGGGCCAGTTCCAGCGCCATAGCGAGTTGAAGCGATGTTGAAACGCTTGCTTGTCGGCATTGTTGGTTTTAGCGCGCGCGCCCGGTGGCTTGTAGTCGCCATCGCGGTCGGGGTGGCGGCGTACTCCGCTTTCTTTGTGCGCCAGAACTTCGCCATCGACACCAACATTAACAACCTGATTTCGCACAACCTTCCGTGGCGGCAACATCAAGCTGCCTATCTGAAGGCGTTCCCAGGGCAGGAAACGAGCATTTTGGCGGTAATCGATGCGCCCACACCGGAACTCGCGCAAAGCGCAGCCGCCAGGCTCAGCAAGGCGTTGCTCTTGCGCCGCGACGAAATCCGCAACGCTCAAGACGTCCGCGGCTCCGCTTTTTTCCGGCGGAACGGCCTGCTTTATCTCTCCGATGAAGAGCTTTCGTCGATCCTAAGACAGCTCGCGCGCTCAGGCCCATTGCTTGGCTCTCTTGTCTCCGATCCGAGCTTGAGAGGCATTATGAGTTCGATCGATCTCAGCCTGCGCGGTGTGCGGTTTCGGAGGATTTCCCTCGATACGCTGGCTCCTCAATTCCGCGGTTTGACGGACGCGATCGACAACACGCTGAGCGGCAAGCCCGCCTATTTCAGTTGGACCGCGCAACTCCAAGCCGCCGGACCCAAACCGCAGACGCGGCAGTTCGTAACTATTTCCCCTGTTCTTGATTTCAACGCCTTGGAACCCGGCCGGGAAGCGACCGACGCCATCAGGCAGACAGTGGATGATCTGAAGCTTCCCGAGCAAGGCGTAATAGTGCGGCTGACCGGGCCGGTTCCGATCTCGGATGACGAGTTCGAGACTCTGAGGCAGGGCGCTGCCGAAAATATGATTTTTACGATCGCCGCGGTCATTCTCATCCTTTGGCTCGCGCTTCATTCGGCACGCATTATCATCGCGGTCATGTTCAGCGTAGTGGTCGGCTTAGCGGCCACAGCGGCAGCCGGGCTAAGTCTCGTCGGCGCGCTCAATCCGATCTCGATTGCCTTTTTTGTCTTATTTGTGGGCATCGGTGTTGATTTCGGCTTGCAGTTCAGC